>NZ_JAEINN010000022.1 GCF_016342405.1 Maridesulfovibrio ferrireducens
TTCATCCTCCTTGAATGGGAGGAAGTATGTCATATGAGAAAATTAATGGAAGATGCAGCCGTCTGGACGGTTACCATTATTGCGCTTGGGAACACCTAGTGTGCCCGTTCCTCTGCCGTTGTAGAAGGGCTTGCATTCGTCAAAGTTGAATTGTTTTTGCTTGCTGTCTTTACCACCTGTTTCACGGTCTGATTCAATGATTACAATAGGCATGTTAGAAACCTGATTGAATGCCCTGCGGCGGCCTACTATTGTGGATTTCATCACGTCAAATCCTTCATAATCTTCTCGTCCTAACAGTTTCCAGTAAAATTCAAGCATGGTTGATTTGCCTGCCCCCGGATCTCCTGTAAGTTCAAAAAAAGGAAAAGATTTTTGCTCTTTCCGTATTTGATGTGCGAAGAGTGATCCTATCCAGAAAGCAAGAAGAGCAAATCCCTGCCAGTGAAATGTTTTCAAAAACTTATCAAACCAATCAGGGTTAAATTTTCCATCTGTTATTATTTTAATAGATTTCAGGCCGGGACGGACAAGATCTTTTCCCACTCTATAAAAACTATTTTCGTCTAGTTTAATTTCCTTACCTTTATAAAAAGCTGCTGCCGGGTAAATGTAAGCTTGGGATTCATTGTCATACCCAATATAGGGGATAGATCGGACGGTAGGGAGTTCATTTTGAAGCCAATGCTTTGTAAGAATTCGCATGTCGGCTGGAGTTCCGCTGAAAGTCCCTCCAGCAGTTCTATTTAACAAGGCTTTGTGGAAGGCATCCGCTGTTACGACATTCGAACCTTCAAGACGTACAATTTCAGGCTTTTTGCTGGTGGATTGTATTTTGAAAACATACCATTGCTCACCTAGCAATTCATCCACTTCACGGTAAAGACATTGTGGATCTCGATTGCAGATTTCCATTACAGTGCAGTTACTAATAAATACTGGAAAGCTATCTTTGTCCTCAAGTGGAGTGCCGGTTAAATCTTCAGTCAATTGTGCAATATCAATGCAGACGCTAAAGAGTCTGTTTTTGAAAGTAATGACAAAGCGTTTCGCTGAATTTTTGCAATACTTATGGTAGGTATACTCTTCTACCGTTTTAGCCATGAGCAGCTTGCCACGATGCTTGCAGTCCTCCATAAATTTTTTATTAATTTTGTTTGCTCTAAGCAAATCATCCCAATCCTGACCTTTGGGCAAGATATATATTTCGTGCTTTTCTCCAAGGCTGAGGAGTCTTTTTGCATGTTTTTTAGTAGCCTCAATCCCTGCTCTGTCTCCATCTAAAGCAAGAATCCGTGTAATTTCTTTGTCCTTTTGTTCCTGAATGAATGTTGTTGGAAAATGATTACAGCTAAAAGACGCTACCGCTTTATAATTGCGATGATATAATGCTATGGCATGAAAGATTCCTTCTACAATAAAAACTGTATCGCCCTCATTGATGGGCATATCTGGCGGTGACCAGACATCCCCTTTATAGATTGAACCATCAGCTTTTCTTTTTCCTCCAAAATTTGCTTTTTGTCCGTCTTTCGAAGTTTTATCTATGAGCCTTTCCCAAAATCTGGTGCGGTTTTTATCCAGATAAAATCGCACAGTGCTACAAAATGTATTTGTGTCAGGAAATAGGTAGGCTTTCTGCTCATACCATCCTTTGATGATGGACAGATCAAAACCTCGATCCTTACTCAGGAAGGCGTCAGCGGTTCTATATGGATTTTGGTCTGTTGCAGGATATCTTTTTGAAAAACAGCTAAAAAGATCAGGATAAATGTTTTTGACGCTTTCTTCGAATCCGCAATGGTTGAGCCTGTTGCATTTCAACTGCCACGGCTTTTCTTTGGAGATGAATAGCTCTCTTTTACCACATTGAGGACAAATTCCTTTAATCAAATTGGCTGCACTTTCTTGAAAGGCAAATTGCTCATCATTGTACAGTCTATGGACTATTTCCGATGTGATCGCTTCTTTATTCATTTGAATCCCTTACCCCTGCAACCAGCTCTCTAACCATGAAATCAAATCGCCCCGAAGGTATGCGACCCGTCTTCCACTTTTAATACTTTTCGGGCCACGTCCTTGAGAATCCAGATTAGCAAGGTATCCGCTGGAAATAAGGCCGCCCAGGTAAAGCTGAACATCCTTGCGGGCAATGATAGGGGGAAGGGTTTGGTGCAGAATTTTGAGATCGGCACCGGAAGAGTCATTGGATTTTTTAGTTGGCATGTGTGTTAACCTCCGTACACGTGTTAGTATGTATGAAGCTTAGCAACTGATTATCGACTATGCGCAAAAGTGGGATGGTTTATTTCATAGCGTTATTCGCCACTAATCAACGCTAATATCTCTAGTGGAATTATTTGGAAGATTCTTTTTGTACCTTGATAAGTATTTTTCAAATGTCTTGTACACTATTCTATTAGCCTCTTCATGATCCAAATAAGCTATCCATTGTTTCGGAGTCATAGGTAGGGAGGAATAAAACAGTTTATCTTCGTGGAGGATGACTTGAAAGTCGTCAAAACAGATCGGCTTTTCGGGGGCAGATTGAGTTTTAATCATATTCTAGAGATTGCGAGCAGAAATATTTTCACCTGAGTTAAGATGATCACAAAGAAGAGCAAACCACTCTATATTTTCTTCAACAGCTTTTTTAGGAGCAATTTCCTGAGTATTATATTTTTCTCGGGGATAAGTACTCAAGGCCCAATCATAAAAATTATCCACCTCTTCCCCCAGAGTAAAGAGAGACAATCTTGAAATTCTTTTATCTTCATTCAGGTCGTCTAGGAGATCGTTAGAAATTGCTATAATTTTAAGTAACTGTTGAATTGGTTGATAGACTGAACTTGCTTTAAGGGCTGAACGGGACAAAATGACCACATCCCTTAAATCCAATTCCGAAAAGTTAGTATAAGCCCGGATCGGCGACATTTTAATCAGTTGCTCGACGATTTGCGAAGGGAAAAGGAAAATACAGCCGTGTGCACATTCTTCAAGCAAAGAGAGAGAACGTTTGAAATGCTGTTTGTCACGTGAGAAGGATCTTGCGTGCTTGAGCATGTCTTCTGCGTATGTGGTTAGGTGGGTTGGTCTTTTGTGCCAGTTGTATTCAATGTCCAAAACAATTATCCATTATGTAATTTTTATTATAGTGCAGAATCAAGTGCTTCAATCATATTAACAATTTTAATAACTGAACTTCGTTCAAACTCTGCTCGATTAGACTCTTCGTGTGTGCCTTTATTCAAATATCTCCATTCCCGAGAATTACCATCCATGCCAAGCAAAACCTCGAGAGGTGTTAATACGATAGTTTTATTACTATCTAAAAAATCGGCTCTCACAATTTTCTTTCTAAGCTGATCTGCAAGACCTCGCAGCTCAATTGGTGATGTTGCGTTACGCATTTTAATGGATAGATTGCCATCCCCATAGTCATTTACATATTTCCACAACTTCTCTTTTGCAATATACTCCAGAGCTTGCCTCGATTTTGCTAATGCATCACGAATTTCCCCTCTATCTAAACGGTCCCGTGCCGCAATAATATAATTTCGAGGAGGGCAATGAAAATCTATTCGAACATGCTGATGCCCAAGTCGGGGTAAAAAAGAAAAGAGTTTTGCCTGAGAAACAATTTCTCTTGGAAGCCGGTTCTGAATATCTTTAAAAAATTCCTCTCCATGACATGCCAAAATGATTTGCTTCTCGCTAAAGAAATCGTCCTTAAAAAGAGTAATCCTAATCGCCTCCTTATGATCATCATCAATAGCGTTTACCGGGTCATCGAAAATGAGGAGAGGACAATTCTCTTTCAAATTTTTTGCCATTAAGATTGCAAGACCTAGACACCGGATATGGCCTTCGCTCAAAATATGTAGTGCATCAAAAAATGTTGTGGGAGCATTTTCAAATGATATTTCTAATCGATGATTCTGAGCTAATGGCAAACGAACTTCTGCTAAATATTCATCTGAGGAATCGTTGCGGTTAAATGCATTATACAAGGCAACGACTGTGACTCCTAGATCTGCCACGAGCTTGGCAGGTAAAGAATTTTTATAAGCGTTCAGTCTTTTTACAAACTCAGCGTAAGAATTTGCAATAGATATATTCTTTAATACATCTGACTTCTCGGCTTCAGCATCTGATATAAGTTGAGCATTTTCGGTATTAAACTTTCCAATCTCAAGATTTGATTTTGCAATTGCTGTGTTAGCAATATTTCTTTGCGCTTTTAGCTTAATGATCTCTTGATTAAACCAACGGAATCCTTCTAATTTCTTCTCTTTAACTGAACGTTGCTGAACAATTTGATCTATTGCCTCATCCATTTCCTCAAGCTGTTTAACTTGAACCTCTAAATGCTGCCACGGGCTATAACCGTCATTCAGAACTTGGTGCAATGAATTCCACCATTCGGATGATACTTGGGCATGCTGCGCTAAACAATAATTATGAAGAATACTTTCTGGAAAATAAGAACAACATGTACCGAGAGCCTGTGAAATGGTAATTAAAGAACTGTTGAGGTTCTGATTTAATTTTACCACAAGACCTTGTAGTTCAGTTAAATGTTGAAGCTTTTCAAGTTCACGACTTGCATGAATATATGGGTTAGTAGTGACATGAATAAGAGGCGTTTTACAGGCTGGGCAAATTTCTAAATTACTAGGTTGCACTTGTAGCACGGCTTCGTACAAGTGTTTAAAGGATACTTGCTGACTGGCAGTCATAAGTTCACTTTGTTTTGAAATTAATTCTGTCAAACAGTTACAAATTGACAAGTTCAAGTCTTGCAAAATACTGGAGCCCAGTCCACTCTTAGGATTAACCTGCTGCTGCAGCTCTTTTTCAAGTATGCTTATAGCTCCAGGATTTACCGCATCTCCATTGATTTCCGTTTCCATTTGAGAAAAAGTTAAAGCTTCATTGTATTTATTTGTTAAACAGTTCTCTTCTACAACAAGTTTTTCTAAAATTTCTTCGTTACCCTTCTTCTGAGCAATCACCCCTGCTAGAAATTGTTGTTTTGTTGTTAGTAACTTTGACTTAGCCCCTTCGAGATCAATATAATTACTGCCTACTTCAGTGCTAAAATTATGAACAAAATGTAAGCGTTCAGACAGCTGCACCTGTGAAGTTTGCAAAGCTGACATATAAAGAGGGATCGATAACTTCTATAATTATTTTATTTCGGCGTTATCTGCGATATTCCATGGCATGAGTTCTTCCAATTCGGCACGGCATTGTGCATGAGGAAGCTTTTCGAAGAGTTCGCAGAGGTAGTCAGCAGGATTAAGATTATTGGTTTTGGCGCTTTCGATAAGACTGTAGAATGTCGCGCTGGCCTCGGCTCCTCGCGGAGAACCACTGAATAGCCAGTTTTTCCGGCCCACAGCGAAAGGACGGATAGCATTTTCAGCGATATTGTTATCGGGAGTGAGTGTCGGATTTTCAAGATAAACCGTAATCCGTGGCCATTGTCCCAAAGCGTATGAAAGTGCTTTACCTAAAAGACTTGTCGGAGGTACCGACCCGAATGATTTTAAAATTATTTCGTGAATTTTATTAAGAAGCGGACGAGCCTTTTCAGTTCGCATATTCAAAATTTCTTCCGGAGAAAATACATCCTTGCGTGCCCGACTTTCCAGCCTATAAAGTTTCGCGATCAAATCAATCACGGTCGACGCAGTGCCTTTTTTCTTTTTCGATCCGGCTTTAAGGACATCCATAAATTTTCGACGTACGTGTACAAGGCAACCCGCATGAACAATTCCTTCGGAACCACCGAGAGCATTGTATCCGGCATAGCCATCGGTTTGCAGAATTCCCTTAAAATTACCGACAATCTCAGCGGCTATTTTACCTGCGCGGCTCGGTGCGTAATGAAACAGGATTGCCGGTTTTGTCCCGCTCCTGCAGGCCACCCACATGTATGATTTTGTCGTGTTTTCCCGGCCCGGTTCCTTGAGCACTTGCACTGGAGTCTCATCAAGATTGATGATCCCGCCGCAGCGCAAATGTTCGTACATTAGTTCCATGAGCAGGCCGCATCGCTGTGCCGCCAACACTGTCCAGTTCGACATGGTGGAGCGCGAAATCTCAATTCCCAACCGTTCAAACATCCTGTTCTGACGATAGAAAGGGAGTCCATCGCAAAATTTATTAATTAAAATATGCGCTAGCAGTCCCGGAGTGACAATGCCTTGCCGGATCAGCTGAGGAGGCATCGGAGCGATTTTTACGGCCGGGCCGTTGCTTTCGGTTCCCTCACATTTTTTGCAGGCATACTTGGGACGGATGTGCCGCAGAACCCGTATTTGGGCAGGTACGTAGTCGAGTTTCTCGCTGACGACCTCACCGATGCGTGTTAATTCACAGCCGCAAGCACAGATTTTTTCTTCAGCGGGAATGTCATGGATAATTTCTTCGCGGGGAATGGACTCGGAAATATGTTTACGGCCTTTTTTAGCACGGCAATGTGCCGGAACCTGTACGATTTCCGGCTCTGATTCGGACGAAGGGAGTTCGCAAACGAACTCAGCTTCGTCAAAAAGGGAATACTGATACTCGTCTTTTGCGGGCTTCTTTACCATTTCCGATTTCTTGGCAAAGGCGAGGGCCTTGAGGAGACGCACCTGCTCTGATAATTCCTCAATGACAGCGCTTTTATCAGCAATCACAGCTTCCTTATCCGCAATCGCTATATCCTTCTCTGCAAGCAGTCGATTTTGTTGCAAAATAAGCTCTTTCAGCTTTTCAAAATCATCGGGGAGAAGTGCTTTGTCCATGCGGAAAAGAGTATCTTATTTTGCCGCAAACACAATTATTTCATTGCATTAAAGAATAGTAGAATAGCTCAGCGAGGAGTGCCCCCGAGTTTGGACAGGATCAAGACCTTCAAGCAACCAACGCAACTGCCGAGAGCTAAATTCAAGCACTTCCAGTTCCGATTCAGGCCAGAAAAAACGGTGCTTTTCAAGACGTTTCTGCCAAAGACAGAATCCGTTGTTATCCCAGTATAAAACCTTGATTATCGTGCGTCCGCGATTGCAAAAGACAAAGAAGTTACCCGTAAACAGCTTAAGATCCAAATGATCCTCCACCATTAACGAAAGTCCGTTAACGGCTTTGCGCATGTCGGTTGCGCCGAGCACAATAAATACCTGCGATTTGGAATCAAACGGGAGCATTGGAAACAACTTCAAGCATACGTTTTAGAGTGATCTGACAAAAATCAGGTTCAATTTCTATTCTAAAACCTCCGGGAACATAAAGATTTATAGGCTTGCTGATCCGTGATTTGCTTTCAGTCGGCAGCACGGTTTGCGGGACAGGAACAATTTTTGGCGGCATGGCAGCCGCAGCCATCCTGCGTTTATGATAGCCAAAGGTTTTAACGGAAATGCCATATTTGCGGCAATATTCAGCCTGAGACAGACCGTTGTTTTCCCATGCAGAAATATGTTTTTCCCAGAAATTCTTTTTGTTCTTCACAGTCATCCTCCTTGAATGAAAGAGGACTATGTCATACTGGAAATTTAATGGAAGATGCAGCCGTCGGGACGCTTACAACAAAATTATTAAACACATCCATACCAAACAAAGTAGAAATTAGCTCACCCTGTTTTGACGGGGCTTGAGCGGCAATACGCGAAAAATTATCTATGCGGTTTTTTTCAACGAAGCAAAAACGATACAAACGTTCATTAGCGACGATTTTAACATCGTTGTCCCCAATAATTTCTGGAGCTTCAAAACTATTGGTATAAGCATTTTTCAAATATTTATTTTGATCATGAAATCTTTTGTTATCAGCTTCAGCAACATTTCCTAAAAGACCATACTCAAGTGCTTCACAGAAACTAGATTTTCCTGTTCCATTTGGCCCGTACATAAGGACGATTTTACTCGAAAGATCAAATTCTTCAGTTTGGGAAAAGCCACGAAACGGACCGACAGAAATTTTCTTTAATGCGCATATGGGGCTGACTTGTTCTTGATGCTGGATAGGATTAATTTGAATTTCATTGCTAATTCCGCCCCAATTCAATTGGGCTAACTCAACTATTTTCTTTATGCGTTGCCCACGAGCCGTGGAGAACGGAATCAAAACATCTAAATTCAATAATACGAGATTAGCTATTTTGCAGACATCATCAAAAACAGAGTTATCGGCAAGCGTTTGCATAAATCGTTGATATTCAGCACGGATCATATAGAATTCCTTCGTTAGCTCTTTAAGCAACATATTTATTCATCACATAAAGATGTAACTCTCAATCAAGCTAGCTTGTCAAGTTAGGCTCTAACTATTTCCCCTCTGCATGAAAAATTGCAAATATATTGCCCTCCACACCCCAAAAAAGTTGTACAGGAGTTGTACAGGGAACCACGCACAAAAAAAGGGTTTACAGTCGTTAAACTGTAAACCCTTGATTTATCTGGTACCGGGAGAGAGAATTGAACTCTCATGGTATCACTACCGGCGGATTTTGAGTCCGCTGCGTCTACCAATTCCGCCATCCCGGCACGTTGAGAAATTGTTACTATTAGATGAACCCAAAACTGTCAAGACTATTTATATGTTAGCTGTATTTAACCACTCTTTTATTGTAAACCGAAATACTAAATGTTACCCGTAGCTGCCTACATAATATATTACCATTGCGAGATTTTCATGATTCCTATCGGCTCACTCGTCAACGCAGCAGCGATTATCGGCGGCTCACTTATCGGTGTTATGCTCCACAGCAGATTTCCTGAACGCATCAGACAGATTGTTTTTCAGGGTCTAGGCCTCAGCACCATGGTAATAGGTATGCAAATGGCGCTTAAGGTTCAGGACATCCTGATTCTTATATTCAGCATCCTACTCGGCGGGATAATAGGAGAACTGCTTAAGCTTGATACTCTTTTTGAGCGACTCGCCGGTAAATTAAAAAAAATAATCGGCTCAAAAGATACTGGTTTCACAGACGGACTTATCACCGCATCCCTCATTTTCTGCATTGGAGCAATGGCGATTATCGGGTCGTTTGAGGAAGGAATCAAAGGGGATACTACCATACTTTATACAAAATCCATTCTTGATGGTTTTGCTTCCATTGCCCTTGCCTCCACCTATGGCATGGGGGTTCTTTTCTCATTTATTCCGGTTCTTCTTTATCAGGGAGCTCTGACTATTTTTGCAAATTCTTTTCAAGAATGGTTCTCCCCTCTCATGATTGAACAATTGACAGCTACAGGTGGAGTGCTCATACTCGGCATAAGTTTGATATTACTGGAAATAAAACGAATTAACTTATCAAATCTACTCCCATCTCTTGGAATGGTAATTATACTTACTGCCATTTTCAAATAATTATTAATCTTTAATTATTTTTTGCTTTTCATGATTGAATAATTGGAGCAGTTAGGTTTTAATCATAATATGAAAATTCGCTGGAAAATACTCCTCATACTGCTCATGTTTTCTCTGTTGCCGCTGATCATAATCAGAGCTCACGGATTAAACACCCTAACAGACCTCGGTTCAGATCTTCAAACCCAAACAAGGGTCACTCTGCTTGAACGCGCAACAGACAACCTTGCCCAAATGGCTGAAGGGACCGCCGCAAGACTCAATCTTGAAGATCGGTTGTATAGAACAACTATCAAGACTCTGCAAAATGAAGCTGAAAACCTGTTAACAAAAAACGTACCGTCTACCCCGCACAGCGTTCCCTTTATAACGACCCCAAAAGGTGCGCAGAACATACCGAAACTTTATGTCCACCCGGATTATAAAAAATCAGCAATGATGGGCCGCGGCATGCGCCTTCAACAGGGCAATCAGACTATTTCCCATAAAAAAGGAGACCTCATAGA
The DNA here is from genome assembly GCF_016342405.1 of Maridesulfovibrio ferrireducens. Lineage (NCBI taxonomy): Bacteria > Pseudomonadati > Thermodesulfobacteriota > Desulfovibrionia > Desulfovibrionales > Desulfovibrionaceae > Maridesulfovibrio > Maridesulfovibrio ferrireducens. Next base: position 9,877 of record NZ_JAEINN010000022.1, read on the forward strand.
TCTCCCAATCTCAACGGAACATATTTCTTTTTGGCTGTCACAAGGGCTCTCAACGAACGAAGCAATTCCATCAATAAATAAACTAACCCCTTTGCTGCACACCTTTCAAGCATGCAGCCAAACTCTCAACGAATTAGCATTATGGCAAGAAATCGCCCTTGAAACTGGATTACAGGCAACGTTCCCTGCACACAAATCTATCCCTCCGAGATACGACCCTCGAATCAGTCATTGGTACAAAGAAGTCAAAAAAACACTTCAGACTCTCTGGACAGACCCTGCTCCAGATCCGGCAACAAAATCACTTTGTTACCGCCTTTCCAGTCCTCTGTTTAACGACAAGGATGAATTCATAGGAGCAGCTTCTTTGGTTGTCCCGGTAGGAACAGCTATCAGCAGTGCGCTGCTCATGAGCACCAAAAAAAACGTTAAAATAATGATGGTCTTATCAGATCATAAGAATCAGGCAAATAAAGAAAAACTCCTGGTTGTCGGACGCAACGAGGGTTCTTCTAATGAAAAGGCATCAATACAGGCACGCGGACACCTCTGGCAGATCCCGCCCGAACCGGAATGGATTTATGAAAGCAATCCTGAATTCACAACCCTTGTAAAAGATATTACAATACAGCAATCCGGCGTTCTTCAAATAAAAGACAACGGAATTCCGTCACTCTGGACTTACAGCCCTATCAATAAATCTTTGGCCCTGCTGGTCATAATTCCGATAACAGATTTTACAGCTGAAGCTGACGAAGCGGAACAATACGTAAGCGAAAGCATCTCCCGGCAAATCAAAGATACAACTCTTATAGCTTTATCCATAATCGCGGTCCTTGGATTTGTAGCTTATTTTGTATCGCAGAACTTATCCTCACCCATCCGCCGGATATCAGAAGCGGTAATAAAAGTGGGACAAGGCGACTGGGGAGCAAGAGCCGAGCTGCATTCAAAAGATGAGTTAGGAGAGTTGGCGGAAAACTTTAATCTCATGGTTCCGCAACTTAGAGAACATTCATCTATTCTTCAGGCTTTATCACTGGCAGATGAGGCCCAGCAAAATTTGCTTCCTAAATCCACTCCTAAATTTTCAGGAGCTGAAATCGGAGCCAAATGTGTTTTTTCCGAAAAAACAGGTGGTGATTACTTTGATTTCATAGACTGCGCCACATGCGGAAATGATATTTTCGCCACAGCAATAGGAGATGTTTCGGGACATGGAGTCAGCGCCGCGCTGCTTATGACCAGCGCAAGGGCTTACATACGAGCCTTGACAGGACAGGGGCGGCCTCTTGTTGAAGTTGTAAGCAAAGTTAACACTCTTATAACAGAAGACTGCGCGCAGACCGGTCATTTTATGACATTGTTCACTGCAATCTGCGACACCAAAAAGAAAACAATTAACTGGATTCGGGCTGGGCACGACCCGGCTCTGATCTATGACCCCAAAACGGATAGTTTTGATGAACTTATAAAAACCGGACTGGCTATCGGAGTTGATGAATATTATCTCTACAAAGAAAATTTTACTCAATTAAAAGCCGGACAGATTCTTACTCTCTACACAGATGGAATATGGGAAGCACACAGTCCGAAAGGCGAACAATTCGGCAAGTTGCAACTTCGCGAAATTATACGCGACTGTTGTGATAAACCTGCACAGGAAATAGTAGAAGAGATCCACAAACAAGTTTCAGACCACAGGAGAGGTCTTCCGCTTGAAGATGACTGCACAGTCATCATAATTAAATTTTTATGAAATACTCAATTTATGAACTGGCGACTTATGGATTCGACCCTCTTCACGCTTTCTGGGAACGGGAAAGAACACAACGCGCAGTAGCCGGAGTTCTTGTAGCCTGCTTTATTGCGGCCTTAATCGGAATAGAACTGGGCAACAGAGGATGGCTTCCAGATTTTATAGCGTTAAAAACACCTGACAATCATTACCACGCTATAGGAATTGCTTTTACACTTGTCCTTTTCCTTGAAGTTATAAGCCTGATCTTTGTTCTACCCTGCTCTTTTTCAAAATCAGTAGGAAAGCAATTTGAGATTCTATGCCTTATCCTGATGCGTAACTCCTTTAAAGAACTGGTCAACTTTCCGGAACCGATCACTTTCACCGGAGATATGACCTCCATATATAAAATACTATCGGACGGAACAGGAGCTTTTGCTGTTTTCGTTCTCCTTGGTATCTACTATAAAATTCAACGCCCGGGACCATCGCTCAAACCAACTTTTAAATTCAGATATGTTGCCTCAAAAAAACTGGTAGCCCTTCTGTTGCTGGCAATTTTTACGGTATTGGGAATCTATAATCTAATATGCCCGCTGATGGGTAAACATTACTTCGACTTTTTCAGCATCTTTTATACTATTCTTATTTTCAGTGACATCCTGCTGGTTCTTATATCCCAGAGATTTCTCCCGTCATTCCATGCAGTTTTCAGAAACTCAGGCTTTGCTCTGGTAACCCTGCTTATAAGACTTGCTCTTGCCGCGCCTCCTTTCTATAATGCAGCTTTGGGAGTAATTTCAGCCGGATTCGCAGTTCTGCTGACTCTTGCCTACAATACGTTCTACCAAAACAAATCATAGCATTATAGCGATAACCACTACATTTCGGAGACTGAGTATCATGAAAAGTTTATGTATTTTCCTCGGAGCAAATCCAGGAAACGATGAAAAATATGCTGAAGCTGCTCGCAATATGGGCCGGGAACTGGCTAAACGTAAGCTAACTACAATTTACGGCGGTTCAGATATGGGGTTGATGGGAATTCTTGCCGAAAGCGCACTCGAAGCCGGAGGAAAAGTCATTGGTGTTATTCCCGACAGCCTCGTAAAAAAAGATGTTTCTCACCCGAACTTAACTGAACTGCACGTCACAGAATCCATGCACGAACGCAAAGCTCTGATGGCGGAACTTTCTGACGGATTTATAGCTATGCCGGGCGGCATCGGCACTATGGATGAAATATTTGAGATCTTTACATGGGCGCAGCTTGGATTTCACAATAAACCCTGCGGACTGCTTAATATTGACGGGTATTACGACAAGCTTCTCGACTTTCTGGGAAGCGTTGTGGAAGAAGGATTTTTAAAGGGCGTACACAAAGACATGCTTTTAACGGCAAGCTCTCCCGCCGGAATAATTGACTCGTTTGCCGGATATGAACCGCCTGTCGTCTCCAAATGGGTGGAAAAAGCAAAAGTGGAAATTAGAAAACAACAATAAAACTCAAAACACTTACATTAGATTGCCGGCTCTTTTCATGATTATCGTGAAAAGAGCCTCTTTTTATTAAGTATCTAAAATAAAACGAACTAAACCTCCGGAACCGAATCAGGATCAACAAAATATGTAATGCGACTTCGCGGAGACAGATATTCATAAACATCATTCGACAACTTAGCCGGTGAAACAGAATCCGTAATAGTAAAATCGCTTTCATGTTCGAGATCAAGAATCAAAGCTTCTTTTTTAGGTATTTGCGGATCATAAAGAACAATACTTGGGGACAAGGGTTTAGCCAGATTTACTGAAACAACCATCCCTATCTGATCATTATTTAAAAGCACAATAGTCCCGGGAGGGTAAATTCCCATACAGCGGATAAAAACAGAAAGACTTTCTTTATCCAGCATTCCTGAATACTTGGTATACATATAAGAAAGGGCTTGATAAGGAGTAAGCGATTTGGATGAATCATGCTTGTTTATTAGTCCATCATAAAAATTGGCCACAGATAAAATTTTTGTCAGTTTAGAAAGTTCATTAAACTGCATTTTTTTGGGATACCCCTTTCCGTCACACCTTTCGTGATGTTGATATACAATCTTCATCGCTTCTTTAGGAAAGTTTTCATTCTTGGATAAAATTTGTACTCCATAGAAAGGATGTTTCTGAATTACAGATCGCTCCACATTCGTCAGCTTCCCCTTCTTACGCAAAATCTTCTTTTCTATTTTTGATTTACCTATATCATGAAACATCGCCCCCATAGCCAAATCACGCATTTCTGTTTCTGCAAGCCCTATAGATCTCCCAAGTATTAAAGAAAGCACAGTCACGTTTAAAGAATGGTAATAAAGACTGTCATTCTGATCATCTTGAATATTCAGCACATGCATTATAGATTCACAATCTTCCAAAAAATAGCTGGAAAGATCACTTGAAAACTGAATGGCATCCTCAATAAATTGATCATTCCCTCTACTTATGGAAAGCATCAGAGTCTCAATTTGAGAAAGAGACAATGAATATTTTTTTACAGCCCTAGCCACAGAAGCTTTCTTCTCACGAAGAACTTTAATCCGCTTATTTTTTTCATCGTAGTAACCATCCGGAACAGGATTTTCGCCGGGAAGCACAGAATGAGGTGCCACCTTACTCTTTCGGGGAACATCAAGTGGATCAGTCAAACTTTCATCAGGAACACATATTACTTTTTTAACGTTCAACGCTCTAAGTGTTTCTATCTGATCAAAATCCTTAATCCTGAAACTGCTTGTCAAAAAAGGATGCCTATACCATGGAACCCCTTGAAGTCTTATAAAAACTCCAGGCCTTAATCTATCTATTTCAATCAGATATTCGGAGCCTTTTGAACCGCTCACATCAAATCCCCGCCATCAACGGCTGTTTCAGTGACAAGATTCTCACGAATTACAATTTTTTGAGTGATGTCCATGATACTTTCAGAATTTTTATAAATATAATCGATCATCGCATCACTCAACTTCTGCCCCTTTGCCAAAAATTTTACACGCTGCCCCTTAATATCTCCGAACACATCTTGAGCAAGGATCATTCCCCTCTCAAGTCCAAGCGGATAAACTTCCCGAAGATAATAAGTCGCATCATCTCCGAGGATATCAATCAAACCGTTAAGCACATTCTGATCGTAACGGTCTGCTCTTCTTTTAAGCATTGAAAGAACTTCTCCTTTCGGTCGTCCCCCTAAACTCAAACGATCATAATCAGATACAACTTTAAGAATTCTGGCGCCTAAGGGAACTTCATCACCGGAAAAACCTCCATCCCTTTGATCCTGCACACAATTAGCTTCCTGCAAGGACAATATTGTTGCAACATTCTCAAAACGGGGAATACCGGAAATTAATTTTGAGGAATAACGAGTATGCTGTAAATATGTTTTGTAATCACTCCCGGAAAGAACCGCACCGTCTTCTACTTTAGCCATGAGTGGATCCGGCAGAAAAACAAAGCCTACAACAGACAACACAGCTGCAACTTCGGTACTCCATCTATCTGCTTCACTGAACTTTTGGCAGAGCGACTTTACTAAAGGCAAAATACGAGCTGTGCGTGTATACCTTTCCGGCTTCAAAAGAGAAGTAACGTCACTTACAAGATGGATTACACTTCGGACTGTTTTATTCATCAATTCTTTTTCCGAAGTAATAACCCGGTGATGTTCAAAAGCATCACGCAATGCAATTTTTAAAACCTTAGCAGAACATGGCTTAGTCAATAAACGAAAAACATCGCATTCGTTCACTGCTTCGACTGCAACCTGCAGGTCGGCTCGTCCACTAAGCAGAATACGAACAACCTCAGGCCGCACCTCTTTGGCTTTTGATAAAAACTCAATACCATTCATCAATGGCATATCATAATCAGAAATTATAACTTTGAAGTCGTCACGCTCCTTCAAAAGCTGTAGCCCTTCTTCACCATTGCTAACACACGCAACTTCCGGCAATTTCTTAAGAAATTGCTTAAATAAAAGATGGCTGGCCACATCGTCGTCGACAAATAAGACCCTGTGCATTGCAAAACCTCCCTGTGACTCTCCTTAGCATAAACACCTACCCTATTATATTAAGCACATAAAATAATCTCATGCCAGTTATTTATATATCCAGACTCACCATAGGCAAAATATACACTTTCCAAAAACAATCAAAAAAACATCTATCAACTGGTCAAAACACCCTATTTATACTATTTTAAATAATATTTATAAAAAGAGGAGACCAAATGAAATCGTCTGAATACATAGAACTGGAAGATAAGTTCGGAGCCAAAAATTACAAACCTCTTGATGTAGTTCTTGAACGAGGTGAAGGAGTCTGGGTTTGGGATGTCGACGGTAAAAAATATATGGACTGTCTCTCTGCCTATTCAGCAGTTAATCAAGGACATTGCCATCCCAAAATAAAAAAAGCCATGCTGGAGCAAGTTGAAAAACTTACTCTCACCTCAAGAGCTTTCAGAAACGACCAATTGGGCCCTTTTTATGAAGAACTATGTGCTTTAACCGGATCACACAAAGTTTTACCAATGAACAGCGGTGCTGAAGCTGTTGAAACCGCCATCAAAGCTGTCAGAAAATGGGGCTATCTTGTTAAAGGAGTCCCTGAAGACCGTGCAGAAATAATAGTCTGTGCCGACAATTTTCACGGAAGAACTATCACCATTGTCGGATTTTCAACAGATCCGACATCCCGCAAAGGATTCGGACCATTCACTCCCGGTTTCAAAGTTATTCCGTTCGGCGATTTTAAAGCACTTGAAAATGCAATTACACCCGACACTGTGGGTTTTCTTGTTGAACCGATACAAGGTGAAGCAGGAGTTATCATTCCACCGGATGGATATTTCAAAAAAGTACGTGAGATATGCACGGCAAACAATGTGAGTTTGATTCTTGATGAAATCCAAACAGGGCTGGGCCGTACGGGAAAATTGCTCGCCGAGGAACACGAAGGAATCGAGGCTGATCTAACACTCATAGGCAAAGCTCTCTCTGGAGGTTTCTATCCAGTCTCAGCAGTGCTTTCAAATTCAGAAGTTCTGGGGGTTTTAAAACCCGGCGAACATGGCTCGACCTTTGGCGGAAATCCGCTTGCTTGCGCAGTGGCAAGAGCTGCCCTCAAAGTCCTGAAGGAAGATAATCTCATTGATAACGCACGGGATGTAGGTGCAAAATTTTTAGCAGGACTTAAGCAAATCAAAAATCCTAAAATAAAAGAAATCAGAGGACGAGGTTTACTTCTGGCTGTTGAGTTTAAATCAGATGCAGGAGGGGCCAGAAGTTACTGTGAAAAACTAAAAGAGCAAGGATTGCTATGTAAAGAAACTCATAACAATATAATCAGGTTCGCTCCCCCACTGGTAATAACTCCCGAACAGGTAGATTGGGCTTTAGAACGGATCAATCCTACATTATCTACATAAAAACAAACCTTCGTCCGCAATATATAAATCATATAAAACCAATACAACATGCTTTATTATGAGCTCGTTGCTGTTATATGATTGAAGTCTTTTCATTTTTATGCTCTGTTTTAAAAAAAATTACCTTAACAACTCAGTATAATGAATACATATTTACATACCAAAAACAGTTTTAAGTGCATAGTCGCAGTGCTTTCCTTTTGTTTCTTGCTTTGGGGAGCATTTCCGGCATCAGCTTTTCAAGAAGAACTTAGATTTGAACGGCTTTCTCTGGACCAAGGTCTATCGCAGTCCTCTATTCTATGCATGTTGCAAGACTCTAAAGGTTTTTTATGGTTTGGAACATATGACGGCCTAAACCGTTACGACGGTCGGCAGATGAAAATTTATTCAAAATCTAAATTACCGGGCTCAATTTCAGACGGCAATGTTAGAACTCTGTACGAAGATAGCTCGGGAGTTCTCTGGGTAGGAACAAAAAGCGGCGGCCTGAATGCGTACAACCGCAATAAAGATACTTTTATAAGTTTTACACCGGACCAAAATAACCCGAACTCCATTTCCGGAAAAAACGTCACAAGTATATATGAAGATTCTAAGGGGCAGTTATGGATAGGTACAGAGAACGGCCTTAACCTTTTTGACAGAACATCCCTTACTTTTAAAAAATTTAAGAATACCAATGACCCATTCAGCATCAGTCACGATGAAATTCGCTCTATTTTCGAAGATATGCAAGGGAGCCTCTGGATAGGAACTGCCAAGGGATTGAACCTTTTTCTTGAAAAAGAACATAAATTTAAACATTTTTTCAACGATCCCGCAGATGATAAGACTCTTTGCGGCGACACAGTGCTCTGCTTTTACCAAAACAAAGAAAATCAATTATGGATAGGAACCAAAGAAGGCATCTCCATTCTTGATACTGCTGACAATTCATTCAAAACCATCTTCAGGTCATTAGAAATAAACGACATTTTCCAAGACAGAGCAGAAAATCTCTGGCTCGGAACTATTGAGGGACTTGGCAAAAGAGATCCTGAGACAGCTACGGCTAAACCTGAAAAAATGGAATTCACATTTTTTAAGCATAACCAGCTTGATCCGCAAAGCCTCAGCGACAACAAGGTTACTCATGTTATTGAAGACCGTTCCGGAGTTTTATGGGTTGGCACCTACGCTGACGGACTAAGTAAGCTACCCCCTAAAATGCAGGCTTTCGGTATAATAAGATATCAACCGTGGAAAAAAGATACACTTCCCGGAAAAGAAGTCAGCGCAGTTCTCGAAGACCGTGAAGGTCTAGTCTGGATAGGCACTTATAGAAATGGATTAAGCTCCTACAACCCTCAAACCGGGGAACTTAAAAATTTTAGCAGCAAATCCCCGGAACCATGGAGCCTGCCGGGTGACAGAATTAACTGTATCTTCCAAGATTCTAAAGGTCTTATATGGGTCGGAACCCGTAAAAAAGGTGTATTTGTTATTGATAAAAATAAAGGAATTCAAACCAGCTACCGCCGTGACAAAAAGAATAAAAACTCTCTAAGTCAAGACAATATCTGGTGGATTAATGAAGGCAGTAAAGGATACATCTGGATCGGCACTAGCAAAAAAGGGCTGAACAGGCTTGATCGCAAAACCGGAGATTTCAAACTTTACAAACACTCTGACTCTGAGCCGAACAGCTTAGCGCATGACCGCGTGCGTAATATTTTTGAGGACAGTAAAAATAACTTCTGGATCTGTACAAATGCAGGCCTGGATCTGATGAATAGATCTGACGGCACATTTATTCACCACAAAAGCAATCCGGATAATCCGAACTCAATATCTGACAACAGAGTTACTCCCGTTGCGGAAGCAGCGGACGGTTCCCTTTGGATCGGGACAGACGAGGGCCTCAACAGATTCGACCCCGCAACAGGTTTATTCACCAGATACACACAGAAAAACGGTTTTGCCAACGACGGCATCCAAGGTCTTTGCATCGATAGCGACGGTGATATATGGGTTTCTACATTCAAAGGAATTTCCCATCTGGACCCTAAAAACGGTAAAATATTAAATTTCGGGATTTCGGACGGATTGCAGGGAATAGAATTCTGGATAAACTCTTATAACAAGGGTCAAAGCGGTAAAATATATTTCGGCGGACTTAACGGAATGAACATGTTTTACCCAAAAAAGATTAAAACAAATCCCACACCGCCACCTGTCGTCATTACGGCTTTAAACATTCTTAACAGCCCGGCCAAACTGGCAACAAACATTACCGAAACTAAAGAAATCACTCTTTCATGGAAAGATGCAATGTTCTCCTTCAGCTTTGCTGCACTAGACTACCAGAACCCGCATCTGAATAAATATAAATATAAATTGGAAGGTTTTAACGACAACTGGCTTAACGCAGCCGAAGGGACCGCAACTTTTACAAACTTCAACCACGGCAGTTACGTCTTCAAAGTTAAAGCTTCCAATAGCGATGGCGTCTGGAATGAAACAGGAACATCAATCAAAATCAATATTACTCCGCCATTCTGGAGAACATTGTGGTTTATAGCATCAGTTCTGGCCCTAATCCTTCTGATAATTTTTGTGGTGATTCATTTCCGGGTAAAATCAATTGAAAAACAAAGAAAAAAACTGGCCATATTAGTAGATGAAAAAACGGCTGACCTGAATACTGAAATTAAAGAGCACATGAAAACAGAGGAAGAGCTGGAAAATGCCATTATAAAAGCCGAGGAAGCGAACAAGGCTAAAAGTGCCTTTCTAGCAAGTATGAGTCATGAAATCCGCACTCCTCTTAACTCTATCATTGGAATTGCCGACCTGCTCAAAGGAACTGAACTTGATGAGGAACAGGGAGAATATGTAAATATTTTTGAATCTTCCGGTGAAATACTACTGTCAATAATCAATGACATTCTTGATTTTTCAAAACTGGAAGCAGACCACGTCAAACTTGAAGCTATTCCCATTGACCTGCTCCAGGAAGTTGAATCAATTTTATACTTACAGGCCGCGGCAGCATCTTCACGCGATATCGAACTTATATCCATATATAAGCCGGACGTGCCTGAATTTGTTATTGGCGATCCGACTAGATTACGTCAGATTATACTGAATATTCTTTCCAATGCGGTTAAATTCACATCCTGCGGAGAGGTAAGTATTACTGTTTCCCGCACGGCGAATACTCATCAACCTGACAATCTGACCATCACCATAGATGACACAGGTGTAGGTATTGATCCGGCTCAATTGGAAGCTATCTTTGCTCCTTTTTCGCAGGCGGATTCCTCTACCACGAGAAAATTCGGAGGCTCAGGTCTTGGACTGTCGATCAGTAAAAAATTGACAGAGCTTATGGGCGGATCAATCACCGCGACAAGTGTTCCCGGTGAAGGAAGTTCTTTTGAAATCACTATCCCTCTTCCCAGAGATCGTGAATCTCAATCATTTCTTAAACCGGACCTGTCAGGGATTAACATCATTGTAGCCGCTCATAATTACAAGACTCTTAATTCAATCTGCGAGATGCTCAACTACTTCAAAGCAACTACAACTACTTGCACGAACACAGATTCCCTGAAAGCGCTCCTGCTCTCTCCGCAAGGACACAAATTCAACCTGCTGATTCTTGATCTCAACCTTGAGAACGGCGTTTACATGCTTGAATCTCTCCGAGAAGCCGAAAAAACAATTCCTCCGGTTATGCTCCTTCAACGAGGTGCGAGCTTTGACAGAAGACTCATTGACAACAAACTTATTTATGCCGGGACCACAAAACCCATAATACGAAGACAATTTCTTCGCGGCATACTGGACGTACTGGACATAGGCTCTAATGAGGACCATCTCTCCGCTGATAATAAGGTTAATCTTCCTCAGATGAAGATTCTCCTTACTGAAGATAATATTCCTAACCGGGAATTGATCAGACACTTCCTCAAAAGTTCGCACGCAACCTTGGTAATGGCTTCGAACGGAGAAGAAGGGCTTAAACTTGCCCTGAATGATAAGTTTGATATTATTTTAATGGATATGGAAATGCCTGTAATGGATGGTTACCAATTCCTGAAACAATTCAGAATGGTTGAAAAGAATACTCATGGAAAGCGTACAGGAGTCATAGCTCTGACCGCCCATGCTTCTGCGGACTACCGGAAAAGATGCTTAGATGCCGGAGCAGACGAATTTCTATCCAAGCCTATTAAGCAAGCTGTACTAACTCAGAAAATTTTTAACTTATATAATAGAATGAAAAAAGAATGACAGAAAAAATGACCCCGCAATCTATAAAGTGGGTAAGAACATTTCATATGTTGAGCGCATGCCTCTGGGGTGGAGGAGCCCTCTCCATGGTCCTTATTCACTGCATGTTCACACCGCATTCAGGAGGCGAACTTTATGCACGGGATGTCTGCATAAAAATAATTGATGAATATGTTGTCACATCCGGAGCTTTTGGATGTCTTATCACCGGCTTTATCTTTGCGTGGAAAACATCATGGGGCTTTTTTAAGTTCAAATGGATCATCACCAAATGGGCTGTTAACATAGGATTCATAATCTTCGGGTTTCTTTTCTACATGCCTTGGCTTGAACGCATGAGTGAAATTTCAGGTAGTATTAAATTAATGGCTTTGCAAACCCCTGAATATTTGAAGAATCAATTACTGAATGAAATATCAGCCTTCATGATTTTCGGATGCCTTCTACTACTGGTATGTATTTCAATTTTTAAACCGTGGGGCAAACTGCGGAACCAAGAAGTTAGCCGGAAACAATCTTAAAACCTTGACATTCTCACCTTGCAAATGCTTGATTCCTTTTCTGACGCTGAGAGAATCTGTGTCTAAGTAAAATCAAAAAGTTTATACAAATAATATTTTTTTCGGAGGGTTTAAAAATGGATCAAAGTTACGCAGAAAGCATTGCTTCCGACATCATGCAAATGCTCGAAACTACAAAGGCCAGCGGCCTTGATATGAACAGCGGCTTCCAGAATGACGCTTTTAAAAGTGATCATTTCTTATTCGGATATATTTTCTACCCAAGAGAAACGCTTCTTAATATTCCCAACCTTCCCCAATCTGTCAGGAAAAAAGTTAAAAAATCAAACATACTGGGCACAGTTACCGTAGACGGCAAAACATCCGGTATTCATCTTGTCTGCTCCCTTCCTATGGGGTTCGACGAAATAACTTCGAAAGAAGACATTCTCGCAGGGATCAACGAAAAAGAATTGTTAGAATTTAAAGAACAAATAGCAAAAATTTTGCACAAAGATCTAGTTGGGAATATTGAGAAAAAGGAAGGAATGGAGCAGTAACAGACTCAGTTGAAGGATTATTTCTTAGCGGGTAAAAATTTGTTTATTATCTGGACCAGCTCATCTATATTGACGGGTTTGGAAGCATAAGCATCCATGCCGCTCTCCAGAAATTTTTCACGATCCCCTTCCATAGCATAAGCTGTCAAAGCAATTATAGGGATGTCGTTACCGGCATCCCTTATCATTTTAGTAGCCTGTAAGCCGTCCATCTCAGGCATTTGAACATCCATTAAAATAACATCAAACGGCCCCCTTTTTTCCAATAAATCCAAGACTTCAATACCGTTTTCTGCTGTTTCAATTTCAAATCCGCGCTCAGAAAGAAAATGAGAAATATATATCTGATTAGTAGCATTATCTTCAGCAAGAAGAATATGAGCAGGTATAGAACTACCAAACTCTTCCTCATCCACAACCTCGATAACCTCTTTCAAGCATGGCCCGGAACTTGATTGAAGCTTCACAGTAAAAGTGAACTCACATCCCCAGCCAACCTTACTGGAAAAAGAAATACTGCCACCCATCATTTCGACAAGCTGCCGTGAAATGGCAAGTCCCAATCCACTACCGGGATGTCGTTTGGAATAACCTGCATTCAGCTGTACAAAACTTTCAAAAAGTTTTTCAGCCTTGTCTTCCGATATACCTATTCCGGTATCCTTTACTGTAAATTCAAGAATCTCCCCTTCTTCCCACTCGCCGACACGTTTAACGGAGATATCTACGTAACCCTTGTCAGTAAACTTAACCGAGTTACCTGCAAGGTTCATTATAATCTGCCCCAGACGAAGACTGTCACCCAGATAACACCTATCCACGGTATTACTGACGCTGGTGCGAAGTTCAATTCCTTTTTCTTCCGCCTGAACTCGTAAAACAGACATTTGCTTTTCAAGCATGTCAGGCAAATCAAAATCTTCGGGCCTAAGCTCCATCTTACGAGCTTCAATCTTAGAAATATCTAAAATATCATTGATAATACTCAGTAAAGATTCGGCCGCTTTTTTTACCGTAACCAGATATCCCTGCTGCTCCTCATCCAAACCGGTACTGAGTGTCATTTCACTCATTCCGATAATAGCACTGATGGGAGTTCTGATTTCGTGACTCATATTGGCAAGGAATTCACTCTTTGCCCGGTTTGCCTCTTCCGCGGCATCACGAGCTTCGCAGAGTTCCGCTTCAAACCGTTTACGTTCTGTAATATCCTGACCGACAGCAAGCACACCGAGAGAATCCCCCGTAGTATCGAGCAATCTAGACAAAGACCATTGCATAGTCAGCTCTTTACCGCCACGAATACGCACATTGCTTTCAAATAATCGCAAAGGAGTACCGGAAAGAACAGTTGCGTACTGACGGGAAGTTTCTCCCCACAATCTTTCGGGAAGGAAAAGTTCAAAGAAATCGCGCCCCAAAACTTCGTGCCGGGTCCGCCCGAAAAGATCTTCAGCCATACGGTTGAATTCTAAAATTTTTCTGTCGGGTGAAAGAAGAATTATCACACTTTCAGCCGTTTTAACCAACGATCTGAACCTGTAAGCACTCTCCTTCAAAGCTTCTTCGACCTTTTTTCTGGTTGTAATATCTTCAACAGTAGAAACAACTTTCTGAATATCACCATCAGCACCGAAAAGAGGCGAAGCATTGATTGAAAGTAAAACCCGGCGACCGTCATCCCAGTGGATTGCGTGACGTATGTCTAAAACAGCATTTCGAATCTTCATTACCCGGCTGAAAGCAAGCCGTTCTTCGGGAAAAACCGAACCGTCATGAGCAGTAATTTTCCAGCCCGGATCATTGTACTTCCTCCTGATCATATTCTCCCGGGAAAGCCCGTGAACTCTTGCAGCCTGATCATTCGCGAAAACAATAACACCCTCCTGATCCATGACAATGACCCCCATGGGGCTAGTTTCCATTATACTGCCCATGAGATCGCGTTCGCGCTGTAATTCCAGCTCAACCATCCTTCTTTTTACAATATTCAAATATAAAAACACGATAAAAAGCAAAAGCACTGAAATAACAATCCCCGCTCCAAGAATAAGTATTCTATCCAGATTACCGGAACCAAGATCTCTGAGGGCGTTCGAAAGCCACCCTTCCGCCAAGGAAGGGGTACAGCTAAGCAACAGCATCGACAATGCAAGAAGTAAGGAGCGCAACATAATTTTAGTCTATATTTAAATGAAGTTGCATAAATTCAAATTACAACACAACACCACAAATGATTACTTACTATCGGTATTAACAAATCCATGCAAGACTACAAGCTGTAATTATTTAAACAGTTCCTTTTAATTCAAGTCCCTTTATAAGTCCGAAACAACCTGCAAGCATCATATCACCACCCGGGGACGGAAATTCAACAGGATAACCTTTAAGCATGGCCCGGCGCGGGCCCATCACATAGGTAGGAATAAACCCGCAAGCTTTTTCCGACAGATCAAGAGTAGCACAGCCATGTCCATAATCATCAAAAACACTTTCGAAACTAAGTTCACCTTTTCTGAACAGCTGTGAATCCGACCATAGTTTCTCGGGAGTCATATTTCCAGTGTGATGCTCGTAGACACCATGAACTCTACCTTCGAAAAGCAAAAAAGAAACTGTATGACTATTTCCGACGTTAATCAGACAAATCCCTTCTCTAAAGCTACGTTCAACTATCTCATCAACAAAAAACGCGCCCAGAACAGCAGCAGCTCCAGTGTCGCAGACCTGCCCGCCACCAATACTTTTTTGCAATTCAGAAAGCCTTGTGAATTCTTCTGGAACAGTTTCAAAAAGGAGTTCTTCCGGTTTTCCCTTGTTATCCAGCAAAAAGCGCTTCCATAAATTGAACCGGCCCATTCTATTACTTTTTCCCGGATGAAAACCATGATCCTGCACAGAAGCTACAACCAGATCCGGCTGCTCAAGACCAGCTGCGGAAAGAAAACAATTCCACCAACCGGAATTGAAATCTTCAAGATGAACAGGAACACACCCAGAAGGTAAGCATGTACTTAACACAATTCCATTTTTTTCCAAACGATTCAAATCGTCTCCCAAAGCAAGAGCAGCTCGCGGATGCGCAAAAACTTTATACCCGGCTTTAATATGCGCATTCACAGCCCTACCGAAGCCGCCACCCATATTTTTGCCAGTAAGATAGATATCACATCCCTTACTTGTCTGTTTCTTAATCAGCTCTGCAACAACACGGGCCGGAGAGGGCAACACAAACTTAAAACAATTTTCAACTTCAACACCTTCAATATAATAGAGAACATCCTGAGTACCGCTACCGATATCAAGGCTTAATATTTTACGATTCATTTTAAATCTCCAATAATTATAATTTTCAAGTTACTGTTGCAGAGCAAAGTATTTTACGTCAATTTGAAAAATAGGTATCTTAAAAACAACTAATTAAATGCACCTCAAAATATGACAAAAATATTTCTGACAATTCTACTTATCATCCTGATGATCCCTCTTCCTCTGATCATCGTCATGACTATCGCAAACCGCAAAGAACTTATGCTGCGTGGAACCAGACAAGCTGTATACGACCTGCTTATATCTGTAGCAACCACAGTAATAAGCATGCTTACGGCAACCCTGACTCGCCCGTTTGACTTTCTCTGCCGGGATATACATCCAGAAAAAGAAGGTAATCCTCTACCTGTTCTTATGACTCACGGCCTTTATCATAATAAAACAGCGTGGTTTCTCATGAAGCCGAGACTGCGTAAAGCCGGCTACAGCAACCTTAATACATGGTCATACAACAGCTTCACGACTTCGTATCCCGAACTTGTTCTTAAACTGCGAAGGCGTATCCTTAAACTTTATGCGGAAAACAATAATCAGAAAATTGTGCTTATAGGCCATAGTCTTGGAGGATTAATTATTAAAGGAGCCGTATCCGATCCTGCTGTTGCGGAATCAGTTGCTAAAGTTATCACCCTCGGAACCCCTTTTCGCGGCAGCCTGTTAGCAAAAATCGCTCCGGGAAGATTAGGACGCAGCCTGCATCCAGAGAATTCACTTTTTCAAACAATTCATACAACCCCACCACTCAATTTTATTCAAAAAACGGCTATATTTTCGCCTGTAGATGAAATGGTTCTACCATGGAAAAACCTACTGCCCCGCGAAACAGACTGGAAGACATTACCCTGTCCGGCAATGGGGCATGTTGCTATGCTCTACAGCCCCAAAATCACAAACATGATCATCCGGATTATGCAGCAATAAAAAAAGGGAGAGGACTATTATCCTCTCCCTTCATATTAAATCAAAATATCAACAATCTACTGCACGTCCTAAGAAACATATTCCTCGATTTTAGCTTTAAGCTGATCAGGCGTAAAAGGCTTGGTGATAAAATCGGTAACACCGGTCTTCTTCGCCAATTCAAGCTGAGAAACTTCTGATTCTGTCGTAACCATAATTATCGGGGTTGTTTCAAATCCATCAGTCATTCTAAGCTTTGAAACAAGCTCCATTCCATCCATTACAGGCATGTTCATGTCTGTAATAACAATATCAAACTTATCACCCTGCTCAGCAAAAGAATATGCTTCCTGCCCGTTCTCAGCAATTGAAGGTTCAAAACCGATATTTGTAAGGATGCTACGGTAAAGAGCGAGCATTGATTTAGAATCATCAACGGCGAGAGCTTTTTTACTTCCGGCTTCAACAGTCTCAGGAAGCCTTGCTATATCTGCGTCTGCAACTTCTCCGCCTATCTCCGCAAGCTTACCGCGAAAGGCTTCATGAACTTCAAAATCTTTGGAGGCGACAACGGCGTTCATCATAAAACGACCGATTTTGCCTTCATTATAAAGCCCTTCAAAAATATTCAAAGCTTTCGCTGTAACAACTGCTCTGATAATTTTTCCGGCTTTACTTCCCCCCTTACTGACCATTTCAACCATCTTTTTAATAACCCCGGGATTAACCAAACGGTCAAGACCGTTAATAACCGCAAGAGTTATCAATTCATCATCATTATCAAGCCCATCAATGAGACTGATCACACCCTTCATTGTTCCGATGTTACCAATGGCTTCATATATGGCATATTTTACACTGGAATCTGTAGAATATTCCTTATCAAGAGCATCCATAAGAATTTCAAGACCGCTCTTGTCACCGATAAAACCAAGAACGTTTGCCGCAAGAATCATATCATCCTTGTCTGCCTCCGGAGTAATTACTTTCCGAAGGTAAGGAACTGTTTTAGCGCCAAGTTCTGTCAGACAGTCTGTCACAACCCTGCGGACAGTAGGATTTCTGTGATGTAAATTCTCCACAATAAAATTCAGAGAAGACTCACAGCCGATAGAAGTTAAAGCTTCAACTGCTTTCCATGTGGTTAAATCGCAAACTTCATAATTGGCATCTTCATTATTGCATTTAACGATGGTGATCAGAGACTCGACGGACTTTTCATCTTTCAGCTCACCGGCCACTTCAATAGACATTGAGGCAACCAGATCATCTTCATTCGTGATATTAGCACGGAAAATATCGAGAGCGTACTCCCCCCCTATCTTTGAAAGAGAGGTCAACAACTCAAAAAGCAGATCTGTATCATCTGTCTGCTCCGCTAAAACAGAAAGAACCGGAACCGCTGTTTTAAACTTAAACTCTCCGCATGACCTTATACAAAGGACTTTAAGTTTATCATTTTCACTTTCCAATAATTTAACAGCGCTGCTTTCATCAGAAGAAAGCACTCCGTTTAACGCACTCACAACCATATAATCTACAGAAGTATCTCCAAGAGGATTCTGGAATAAATCAAGAAGCGGATCGAGATCAGCAATATCCTTCCCCATTGAAACTTCATTCAGAATACTGATTTTGTCCAAAAATGATTGTTCTCTAAACCCGATCAGACTAGACATATTAGTGACTCTCTTTTTTTCATTAAAGCAGGATGTTACTCGAAACTGAATTCGATGGTAAACTCTCCGGCCTCGCAGGTAAAAGGAATGGCCATTATGGGGGTAGAGGCCATATGTGAAATAGAGTGATTATCCCCCATAATTACAGACGGAGTGGAACCGGAAAAAGTCAGCCCCTGCTCGACAAGCCCGGCTCTGGCCTGGCCTGAAATCATATTAGTGATTTCACCGACAGCATCCTGAACATCCTGCAAAATATCCTGAATATCATCGCCAAGCATGTTCTTGACAATTGTAACAGCACAATTTTTTGTAAATGTGATTGAAATTGTTCCATTCATATCACCGGTGATACCGACTAACCCAGTAACATCACCAACTGCGGTTTTCCCTTTTTTTACATAAGGCTTACCGGGTTTCGGAGTAATCATAGCCATCATAGATAAAACATCTACAGCGGCTTTGATAAACGGTTTTGCTAATTCAACTTTCATAAAGCTTTCCCTTTATCAGACGTCATTCCCTAAACGGGAGTGCCTACCTAAAGTTGCAAGTTTTCCACAAGATAAAGACATAATTTTCTTGGATACTAACTATAAAGATGAAAAGGTTCAAGAACCTTAGAAAGAATAATGCTTTTTTCATTCATACAGTTGATCCTCCGGATCATAAATTCAATATCTTGTTTAGAAAACCCAAAACAGAACATTCTTCAGTATAATCTTTTTTTATATACAAAGACAAGTTCGCTGTTGTTACTGTTGCAGGCTCCATGATGATTATGTAATTCAAATAAATACATTAAAAAAAAGAGCTAATCTTATACTTGGATGGAAACATGATTCAAAGCATCTTCGGTTTATTCGGATTAATGGTTATAGCTTGGGCGGTCAGTGAAAATAAACGTCATATCCGTTTTAAAAGCATAGCCATAGGACTGCTTCTTCAAATTATCGTTGCTACTATGATGCTGAAAATTCCGGCATTCAGTAATGCTATGATGTCTTTGAATCACGCTGTTGAAGCTTTGCAAGAGGCTACCGAGGCCGGAACAAGTTTTCTTTTCGGATACCTCGGAGGCGGCCCGCTTCCTTTTTCTGAAATTTCACATGGAGCAAGCTGGACTTTAGCCTTCAGGGCATTGCCTCTCATTTTAGTCGTAAGCGCCTTATCCGCACTTCTTTTTTACTGGCGTATCATTCCAATCATTGTAAAAGCATTCTGCTTTGTTCTACAAAAAACAATGAACATCGGCGGCGCATTGGGGCTTAGTGTGGCAGCAAACATTTTTGTAGGCATGGTAGAAGCTCCGATAATTGTCGCCCCCTATGTCAAATCAATGAGCCGCAGTGAACTTATGACCTTGATGGTCAGTGGGATGGCAACTATTTCAGGAACAGTTCTGGTACTTTATGCATCAATTCTTAACCCTGTACTTCCAGGAGCCTTAGGACATATTCTTACAGCATCAATTATCAGCGCTCCGGCGGCTATTCTCATCGCGCAGCTGATGGTTCCTGAAACAACAGACACCCTTGCCGGAAACGGAGTTAATATCACAAGTCCAGCCTCAAGCTCAATGGATGCAATTACCAAAGGAGCTTCTGACGGAGTCAAACTTCTTATCACTGTAGTCGCGCTGCTTCTTGTCCTGATAGCTCTTGTCTCGCTTGCAAATCAAATTTTACATTTTTTCCCCGATGTATACGGCGAACCACTTACACTACAACGCATACTCAGTGTCATAATGTGGCCAATTGTGTGGCTCATGGGAATCCCCGCATCCGAAGCTTCAACAGCAGCAGGACTGATGGGTACCAAGACAGTTCTCAATGAATTTCTGGCCTACCTCCAACTTGCAAACCTTTCTCCGGGTTTGCTGTCACCAAGGTCCACAATAATTATGACTTATGCTATGTGTGGATTTGCTAATTTAGGAAGCTTGGGTATTTTGATAGGAGGCCTCACAGCAATTGCACCTTCACGCAAAGAGGAGATTGTGGAAATGGGAATGAAATCAATTATAGGCGGAACATTGGCAACCTGCATGACAGGTACAATAGTCGGAATTCTTTATTAAAAAAATGAATCCCCCTGAACACACGCCACTATTACAGAGCTTTCTGCATAAAAGAATGCCCGCGAAGAATGCTCTCTTGATCATTGCCGCGATTGTCGTAGGGATATGTTCAGCGTTGGCTGCGATAGCACTGAATACGGCGTTGGAATTCTTTAATCAGCTCAGAATGAATAATTCCGATCACTGGTGGATATTTATTCTTCCAGCTCTTGGAACCGCTACAGCAGTTGTTTTGAGTAAAAACATTTTTAAAGAATCCGGAGGACACGGAGTAGGCGAAGTTATCGCCAAAGTAGGTCTCAAACAAGGAATACTTCGGCCTATATCCATCATAAGCGCTCTCTTGACCAGTCTGCTTACAATTGCCAGCGGTGGCTCTGCCGGACCGGAAGCCCCTGTTGTTGTCAGCGGGTCTTCAATGGGTTCTAACTTATCCAGACTTTTAAAAATGAGCGGTCAATCGAGGATGACTCTTATCGGCTGCGGAGCTGCCGGATCAATTTCAGCGATATTCAACGCCCCTGTTACAGGGATGATTTTTGCAGTTGAGATTATTCTTGGAGAATGGACTCCTTACAACCTTGTACCGATTGCAATTTCTTCCGTTGTTGCCACGCAGACATCCAGAATTCTCGAAGGAAATGTTATTCCTTTCAGTGAACAATTTCCCCCGATGGGCTTCGCAGACTTAGGAATAACAATATTATTGGCGGTACTCACAGCCCTGATATCTGTCGCATTTGTACGATCAATACGACAAATAGGTTCCCTGTCAGCGTCGATCAGCAGCATTCCCTGGCTGAAAGCTGCACTGGGAGGGCTTGCTGTCGGCTTAGTCGGACTATTCCTCCCTCTAGCCCTCGGAGAAGGATACAAATCCATCAGGATGGCAATTCACGGAACTTTCCCGCCGGGCATAACTTTCATAGCTATATTGGTGCTAGCCAGAATATTAACAACGTCATTGACGCTGGGCAGCGGAGGACTTGGTGGTATATTTGCCCCATGCCTAGTCATAGGGTCGACCTTTGGTGTTTTTTTTCATCGCACTTTATCTACAATAATACCGAGTGGATGGATTACAGGAGAGTCTGCCTACGTAATGCTCGGCATGGCGGGAGTCCTGAGTGGAGTAATGCAAGCCCCTTTAACAAGTGTCTTTCTGGTTTTAGAGATAACCAACAGTTATCAGGCTGTGATGCACATCATGACCGTCACATTTATATCATCAATGCTCACCCATGCATTTGAACCATCCTCCTTCTACTTCAAAGATCTCGTAGAAAAAGGACAGCTTCTAAGACCTAAAACTGATGAAAAAATATTAGCCGACATCAACCCTGAAAATCTTATCTGCAAAAATTTAACAGAAGTTTGTCCGCAAATGCCTGTGATAGATTTTTTAAATGTTCTCAAAAACACGAACCAAACCCACATCCCGATTATCGACAGTGAGACAAAAGATTTTATGGGTATGATTGATGTAGCTTCTGCAAGATCTTCAATTTTAGATCCGGAACATCAACACAGTAATATTAGTGAAGTTGCAACGGATAAGAACACTCCGAAAATAGAAAAAGGAATGGGAACGGCTGAAATTCTGGAAATAATGAATAAAAGTGGCAAAAGAACATTGCCTGTAATGAAAAATGGAGAATTCATGGGATTTATAACAAAGGAAGATATTCTTTCAGCTTATCGTGGAGAAATGAAAAATTATGAGAACTGTGACAACTTATTCTAATTGAGCTCTACTGAATATTTTTTAGCAAGCCGTTCGACTTCTCCAAAATTTTGCAAATAACGTATAACTGCACCAATCTCATCAGCCCTTTCAGCCAACGGAGATTTACGAGAAACACCTATATAAACAGGCATCAATTTCGGTTTATATTTAAATGAGCATTCTTCAATATAAGGATCCAGACCCATATTCTTTATAAAATAGTTCCCGACCGAATTGGTAGAAATAATGGCTTGAACCTCTCCTTTTACCAAACCTTCGAAGACTTCAGCGGTGGTTCCATAAAAAACCCTCACCACCCTGTCATCAAGATCGAACGTCGGAAAATACTTGGCTCCTCTTTTCACTCCGACTCTTAAACCGACTAAATCAATATAACGGTTAATCTTATTTCCTGCCCCTTTTTTAACATAAAAACTTTTTATAGATTTAGTTTTATATGGAGGTGAAACATACCGTATATAATCATTCCTTTCATTTCTAAACAACACACTTGTAAGAACATCTATCTCGCCAGATTTTAATTCATCAAGGCTACTATCGAAAGGCACAGGCGCAAATTTTACTTTTAATCCCATATGCTTAAAAATATCTCGAACCAAGTCACAATCAAAACCCTCAAATTTTCCTTCGTCAAGAATCATCCAAGGCGGAAAGGACGCAAAACCAACTGTAACAACACCCTGAGCGTATGCGTTGGTATGAGCATATAAAAAGAACGTCATACACAGCAAGAACAGACTTTTAAGAGCAATATTATTCAGCCGTGTCATCGTCGTCTTTGTAATATTCTTCAATAATATTAAAATCTTCAACATACTTATCTTTGACCACCCTATCAGCGACTTTACCCATAATCATGCGTAATTTTTCAATAATTTCAGGGTCATCTTTCATTATACTTTTAGAACTATTCAAAAACTTGAGTGGAATTTTTTCTTTCACCTAACCCTCTGCATAAAAGACACAATCATTATTAAGCAATAAAACAAACATATCCTCCGCAAATATTTCAATAATAACTTAACGCTACAGTATATATAGAATCACATCAAGAACTTATAGCGGTCCATGCTTATTTAATAAAAATATCGTGCAAAATTGAGCATATACCACTTTAGTTAAGAAATAATTTCACTAATACATTTAAAATATAACTACATTTACTTTTTCTTATTATTATAATAAATTATGTAAAAATAGAATAATTTTTAAATTCAGACTCGTTATAACATCCTCATAGGACATAAAAGAATGAGCAGTCAGGCTAAACAAGACAACTTGATTCCAGAAGAATATCTACAAATAAGCTCCAATATTGTCAGCACATTCGGAAATAGGACACCTGTCTCATTATGTATATATGATGAAGAGTTTTCGAGAGTTGCTCCTCTCTTTCCTAAAGAAACAAGGCTCACTCCCAAAAAGAAAGAACAAATGATCAAACAGTGTCTTGAAGGAAACCTTTTTATTACCAAAGATGACTATGCTGGGCTTGCCGGACACATTAGCCAAAACCTTGGAGCATTGCTCACTGAACACTATCTGGATGAAACTGCTGCTGCTGAAATTTTTTATTCCGGTATATTAGAAAAAATACGATCTTTCTATAGCAATCCTATAACTGAAACCCTTGATCAACTAAAAGCAGTTCTAGCTATTTTTAGTGAATATGTGTGGGTAGACAGAAATCGATGGTCATATTTTTTTAATACATTACGAAGAGAAAATGACCTTTGCTGCCATTCAGTTAATACTTTGTTCGTTGGTACGGCAGTATACCTTAAAACAGTACACAAAGGAGACGAAAAGCTTGAACTCAACTCACTTGGATTAGGCTTAATTTTACACGACATAGGCATGACTCAAATTCCCGCAGCACTTATGACAAAAAACGGGCCTTTCTTGTATAAAGAAAAACAACGAATGCAAGAACATGTTGATATCGCAGAAAAAATGATTAACCGTCTGGAGATAAAAGACGAAATGGTGAGATCCTGCATTCTTGACCATCATGAAAGATTAGACGGAAGTGGCTATCCAAGAGGTCGACGAACTGAGTCAATCTCAACTGAAACTAAAGTATGTAGCGTTGCAGACGCCTTTTGCGCCATGATATCCAAAAGATGGCATAGAAACGGAATTAACCCGATTCTTGCAGCTATAGTTCTAACTGAAAGCAGTAAGCGCTATGACAAAAATCTTACATCCGCATTAGTCTCATTTATTATTTCAAATAATCCAGAAATGCAGACCTTAATAAAGGATAGAGAAAAAATGCAACAATTAAGAGCGTTAGCATTAAAGCAATGTGATTAAACCCGATGCAATTCATCTAAATTAAAAAATATCCTCTTGTTCTCTATCCTTATTCGTGAATACTGAAGAACCTCTTCCGCCCTTGTTCACATCTGATTTATCTTGATTATCAAGACGTTCACCTTTATTAGAATAGCCTTCCTTATCATTATTTCCGTCCTTTAATCCAAAACTCATGATTCGAGTAATTTTCATATCTACATTTTTATCTACTTTTGAGACTACTATTTTAATTTCATTTTCCTTTACAGAATCTTGAATTGTTTCAGAAATAATATCTAAAGCATTTGGGTCAAAATTTTTGCTAGCTTTCTTTTTTATCTTTTCTTTTTCATCTTCATCATTCAATAAGGGGTCTAGTTCTTTCAACCCTCTCCGCTCAAGTTCTTCCGGAGCATCATATGATGCGGATATATTTTTGCAAATAGTCAAGGTAAGTTTTTGTTCCAATTCAACTTCTGAAACTTCAGGAGCATCAGGTAAATTTTTCCCTGAAGAACTGAGAGCATATATAGAGCTTGTTGAATCGTTATAGCTTGAAAAGCTTGATTTTGTATTCTTAATACCTGCTGATTCAAACTGCCTAGCGTTAGTGGAATCTAAACCAATTCCTGATATGGACATTTATTCCTCCTAATTCAAATGTACATTTTTATGCAATATCTAAGTCCGTAAATATATCCAGTTATGGAACACTGTCTATAACTCCCCCAATCAAAGCACGCAAAAAGACCCGTACATGAAAATGTACGGGTCTTTTTTTAAAATAAAGTCCTTGCGACGACCTAGTTTCCCACCAGCTACCTGGCAGTATCATCGGCG
>NZ_JAEINN010000023.1 GCF_016342405.1 Maridesulfovibrio ferrireducens
ATCGACACCGAGCCTCTACAAGGTGAACCAGGCGGACAGCCAGCTATGGATGTTGAGCCTAATGAGAAGCCGGAAGCCTCCGCCGAAGACGAGTTCTTTTCACAGGACGATTCACAGCAAAGCAAAGCGGCTTCCACCGAACCGGAAGAATTACTCGCTGTTAATCTCGGAGATCAAGCCGAAGTTTATGTTGATGCAAATGCGGCAGTCCGGAAGCAAATGCTGGTCAAACTCTCCAGCGGCTGGGGTGTCACTCAGTCCGACATGGAACGGTTGACGAGCAAAGGTTACGGACAGTGGACAAAGCAGGATCGCATCAAACTGCTTGAAGCTTATGTCCGAGTAGCAACAGGCGACTCCCCGGCTGACGTTTTCCCGACAAGCTAAACAAATCATCTACTCCTCACTTCACTATATAACGGGGGCGGCTTAGGTCGCCCCAAGGAAAGTCACGAAATGAAAATCAATATGACTATAGACCTTGGAGATCTTGGATTTGATGAAGACCTGTCTGTTGAAGAAATCCTTACTGATGAAATTAAAAAATCTCTTGTAAAGGAAGTAGCCAATAAATTCGGAGGAAAAGGGATCAGTGAATTAGTTTTTAAGCTTTCAGAACAGGTCGCAACTCAAGTTGAAAGCAACATGAGAAACAAAGCCGAATCTTTCATGTCCGAAGACATTGCACTCACAGACAAATGGGGAAAAGCCACCTTTATTGGTTCCACCGAAGATCTCATGCGGCTTAAATTTGATGAAGCTGTTTTATTCCCAGTTAACGGAAATGGAGTCAGGCTCGAAATGTGTTCTACAGCAGGAGCCGAAACTTGGATTCAGTGGAAGGTTAGAACGAGTGTAGAAGAACTCCTCAAGCATGAAATTTATAGTGCCAAAGAGATTATTTCCCGAGAGATAAAGGGAGAACTCCAGGACACGTTGGAAAGCTATAAAGACGGACTTCTTAAAAAAGAAGTTACCACCGCAGTTGAAAGAATATTGGCCCCATCTAACTAAGTCATGCTTAAACCTGGAACCCGCGTACAGATCAAGCCAACGGCCCGAAGACCAGGCTATTTAGCACAGGTTGACCGCCAAGATCCGCGCGGGTTCTGGATAGGATTTAAAATTCACAACGGGCGCATGAATAGAACAAGGCTCTGCATAATTAGACCTAAAAATGTAGCAGCCTTATTAACCGAAGCCGGACTCCGGTGTGTATTTGAGGAAGTGTTATGAGTAAATCCCCTGAAAAAGTTAGAATACCCGGAACAGGATACGAAATGGACCGTGATGGTCGCTGCCTTCGTAGAGTTGCATCCCCTGGCTATCCGGTTGGATACCAAAAAACACCGAGAAAAGAAGGCAACCAGTTTTGTTACACTTTCAGCCCTTCAGTATTTGGGAGTGCAAAAAAATTATACATAAAGCTGTTTAAAGAAGAACCTCCAAAGGGGTTTGGAAAGCTCCCGCATTACAATCAATTATCAAAAGAAGCCGCCGCGAATAACGAGAAACTTCTTACAAGGTTTACCCGTCCAGATAAATCCGAAACAATTGTAGCCCCAAGAATTTACACGAACCAACAAAGGCCGATTAAACGCATTTCATGTCTGCATAAAGATGAAGAATACATAGCCGCACTTAACTGTCGCCGTACAGGAATGACCACTAGCCACTGCCCGTTAGGTTAAGGAGAATAACCATGATGTTTAAAGTTGAAAAAGAAGAAGTCACACCAGAACAAAGAACACAAACTTTAAAAGCCACAACATCGCTCCACTTGGCCATGCTTGGGGTGTTTGTTTTAGGGATTATTTTTGACAACGAAATTGTAACATATCCATTTATCGCGATAGAGTGGGCAGCGTTTTTTGTATCAGCAGCACGTTTCTCAACTCCATCCGTAGAACTACTCAAGGACGAGAAACGAATCGCAAGAATACTCGACAGCATAACCTTCATCATTCTGATTTGTTGTTCCGCATGGTGGACACTGGTTGCTTTTTGCGGAAGCTGGATTCTCTCTTCTCTTAGAAAAGAGGAGGTGGCAAATGTCTAACGAAAGAATATTCAAGCTTGCAAGTGGAACCCTAGTTATCAGAGCATCAGAGAAAAAAATGGCACTCGAAGCCGTGGCGACAATAGGCTGTGTGTCGGCAGTAGTAAACTTCCCCTCTTCTAATGAACAGGACCGGGATTACACGATTAAAAACTTTTCAGACGAAAACGCACAACCTCTTTTCGATTGGATAAATGATAACGTTTTGACTGATAGTGGGCAAAATATTCAACAATTAGCTGATGAGTTGAAGGAGGATGAACATGTCTAACTTCGACCTCCAAAAACTCGCAAAAGAACTCCGCACACAGGACAACCTATGCACTGCTGATCCTATTTTCCTAGTAATGGAAAAGGAGCGTGTCTATGGCCTAAAGTCCGGCTATTCTGATGATTACGTATGGCTAGATAATGAAGGCGATAAGTATGAATCCCTCAAAGACATAAATGATTTTCTTATAGATGTTTACGAAGGCACAGAGCGTACAGTTAAAACAGCGGAACAAGCTGAAGAAGCTGGATTTACAAAAGTTTACTATCAAGAAATAGACCGTTTTAAATGTCCTCATTTTACACGCAAAGCCGCAGAACTATACATAACGCAAAATGCACATAACCTCAGAAAGCCTTTTATTTATGTCGGCTCCATGTACCGCTGTTCCGAAATGATAGCGATCCGGTCATTCTTAATGAACCCACAAGACACCTTCACCCAGCTCGTAAAACTAAGCAACCGAGTAATCTTAAGCACACAAGACCCGACAACCGGTCTTTGCAAAATTTGCGGGGCTGGTGACGACGGACAGCATGACGTTAATTGCCCGGCATTTGTCGCTAGTAAGTTTGTTGCTGATTTTAAGATGAAGTTGGATCGGGAGGTGGGTAATGTCTAATCTCTACTACATTCAAGACCTGCATGTTCTGCGTTGAAGCAAAAGAGAAATTCTACGAAAACGGCGATTATACTAGATACGAAGGTATTCCCTTCGGGCAACTTTGGGAATGTATCGGCATGGATTATGCCGTTTAATTTGGGAGAATAAAACGATGAACTACATACCAAACCTAATGGATATAAACTTTTCAGTCCCGGCCCAACCTCTAAAAATTTTCAAGGGCTGGAAAGAGAAAACTTCTATCACTGCTCATGCAGCATGCTTCATTCATAAATCTGGACTAATTGTCTTTTCATCCGTTGACGACCTTCAGGACGGTGAAGGAAATGAATCTAAGTGGGTTCACTTGTCTTGTAGCCGCAAGGATCGCTTGCCCACATGGGACGATCTAAAAGGCGTGAAAAAAATGTTTCTCGGTGATGAGAAGGAAGCTTTACAGGTTTTCCCAAAAGCTGTCGATTATGTGAATTTGCATCCATTTTGCTTGCATTTATGGGCACAGGTTGAAAGTGATTTTTATGAAGGAGATAAGAAGCCATGAAATATACTAAAGGACTGAGAATGGGTAGCACTAGCTTCGACATGACGGGCGAGGTCGGACCTTTTGACAATGAGTTTAACAGCCTCCCTCCTATCTATCGCGCTGACGTACTCCGAGATTGGATACACGCCCTGGAAGATATACATATCGCCACAGTAAGAGAGATGTCAGAAACTTGGAATTATGGATATGGAGCCTATTCCGAATGGCCCTGCAATGAAGGAGATAGGAAGTAATGAGTAAAATAACACAAATAGACTCAGCTAAATATATAAGTAAAGCTCAAGCTGCTAAGTATATAGGATACTCCCGCAGACAATTGGGTAGATTTATAGATAAGTACAAAATCCCTACATATGGACCAGAAGCCAATCGCTTTAAAATGCAAGACTTAGACTCTTGGATGGAAAACCCCGAATCTTTCCTGCGTAGAAAGGTCACTTCTCGTAGACGTAAACAGGGCTTTACGCCTGTAGCTGTTTGATGTAGGTCGAAATGATGGGAACAGGAACTACAAAAGATGGACGACACTACGTTCAATACAGAATCAAAGGCCGAAAAAGTCCTGTTCGCGAGTATTTTGGTCGTGGTGATGATGGATTGAAATGTGCTAAAATTAGAGACGCTGAAATTTCTCTACAAAAAGCAAAGGGTATTGAGCTTCGTCAGGGTTCATCTATTTATCTTGATGAGCTGGCTCAAGAATACTTGAGGGACGCTAAAGCTCGAAACCTAAGTGTTAAATTTTTGAAGAACTTTTCATCTCTTTTAAATAACACAATACTTCCAGCTCTCACCCATCGCCCTGTAGATAGTCTTGATTACGGAGATATTCTAGCCCTTGCAGAAACTAAATGGGCAGACATTTCCCCTGCTTCGGTTAATAGATATACGGGATACTTAAGAGCTGTTTTCCGTTGGGGAATAGAACAGGATCTTACAAATAAGAACCCTTTGGACAAGTGGCGCAAGGCGAAGGAGCGAGGCAAGAAGGTTGTCGGGCTAGACGTGGACGGATTAACTAGAATGATCGCTTCAGCCGAGCCTCATGTGGCTTGGGGCTTAGAGGTTGCATGGATGTGCGGAGCAAGGCCCGGTCCGACAGAATTGTTTTCCCTTTTATGGTCTAACCATGACCCTCTCGCTTCAACTCTACATATCCAAGGGACAAAGACCGTCAAGTCAGACAGGATAATCCCACTTTCTCCGGCTGATAATGGCAGACTAATAACACAGCGAGCAAAAGCGCAGTCGGCATATATAATTAATTACAAGGGGCTTCCAGTAAAACAGATGTTCAAAGGAATTAAAACTGCATTAAAACGTGCAGGTTTAAATTACCCTGTTTGCTGGTACGACATTCGCCATTTATGGGCTTCAGAACTTTTACGGAACGGAGCCGACCTTGCTGCCGTTTCTGCAATGCTTGGGCATTCAGACATTTCAACTACTCAAAAAAAATACTACCACCTACTCCAAGGCGAAAAAGCCAGAGCAGTAAACTTGAAGCCGACAATCAAGATTGCTACCACTATTCCAAAGGTTGTAAACCTGAGATAATTTTCACCACATACCTGCTAAAAATACCCGGATTTTATCTGGGTATTTTTTTGGTCTACACTCTGATCTACACCTTGGTCTACATTAATGCCCTCGTGTAGACCAAATGCCCAATTAGTGTATACCAGAAAACCAAAAAAGCTAATTATTTCAACACAAACAGAGGGGACACTCTTCTTTGGGAGCAGGATGCCGGGAGTTCGAATCTCTTCGCCCCGACCACAGAGAATACAAGGGTTAACTATTTATTTAGTTAACCCTTTTTCTTTTGGGGAAAATTTGGTGGGGAAGCTTAATCAAAAAAACAAAACTTATGAAGCAATCATCAAACACAAAACAACGATCACCGACCAGAACCTGTAAGCTTCCTTTATTCTTGAAACGACCTTACCTTTAAATCCCGATCCCATATTCGTAAATTCACTGAACGGAACTTCAAAAGACATTGTTACAAATATTAACAACGCTCCTAACTCCCTCAAAATAACTTTAAGAGTTATTTGATAACCACTTGCCCACCATAAAAAAGTTAATAAACCTAGGATAATCCCAAAAAAACACAACTCATATCGAATATGAGAACTAAACCTATTAATTTCGTCTTCAACTTTATTTTCACATGGAAACAGCTTCAATATATTTTTAAAAATGAAATAAACCATTTTACCTGATAAAAACAATAAAGCAGCGCCGCAATAAAAAAGAAACCTCTTAATAGGCTTTTTCATTTTTTTTTCAAACACCTCTCCATTATTAGCATCAGAAGCCTTATCATCTTTTTTGATCTCAATCTTACGACTTTTCATCTCTACAAGGCTATTTTTACTTTCTTTAACGTGATTAGATTTTGCATTCAATAATATGTATAAAAAAACAGCATAGCCCAACACGACAACGGTCACATGAAATAACGAGCTATAAAGATAATACAAGCACGGAATAGGTTCAAAGCATGCCAGACATACATTAAGTGTAGGCAAATCTAAAATTGTTTTAATTAACAGGATAAACCAAAAGAAGACAACAGAACCACTAAGAATTTGATTTATCTTAGTAACTGAATAAGCCGCAGCTCCAGTGAAACAATTCCCCTTCCCCTTATCTTCAAGAATAGTCTTATATAAAGGTCCAATAACCATATCTTCAAGTGCATCTACATGCCTTTCCCAATTATTTTGCCAGTACTTGCTACCTTTGTTAACCAAAAACCAAGCTACTGAAAATAAAAAACCTGAACACGTTAAAATAATCTTCAAAAGATAATCATCTACCTGATAGTAACCAGCAAAAAGAACGGCTATAAACGCCCAAAAATAAGTTGCTCTTTTCCAATATAATTCAATTTCAAACTTTCTAATGTCTAAAGCTGTATCTAATGCTTTTGATATCTTTTTAAAATCATACTGTTCATCAGTAGAGGATTCTTCGATGGTTTTTTTTGTATATTTGTTACTTTTGTACTGTTCTAAATACTTATCAAGATCATTACCATCGACCATAATATAACTCACTCCTCTAATCATAAAATTTAAATACAAAACGATAAAAAGACATTATTTAAGACTAATCATCTAAAAATAATACTATTAAAGCACGAAGAAGGGAGGGCGCGCCCTCCCCCGACTTCATGCCATTGTTGGCATCTGCCACCACTGGCTAACGAGATCAAGCTTTCGTCCCTCTATAAGGGTTCGTCGCTCTTCTACTCGTATTCTTCTGTATTCAAATAACGTTCTAATGCCGTAATCAAGTACAAAGAAGGCCAGAGGCCAACAGTCCATTATATTATTTTCTATCATTAGTATGATCCTTTAAGTTGTATTTTTTCTTCGGTTCCTAGGCCAAAATAGCCCACCAGAGGCTACTCGCTCAGAAGTCTGTGCGGCCCTCTAAACGACTTATAAATACGCACTAAATCAAACAATATATGCATGAACTGCCAACCAAGAGTGCTACTTTTGAATATCACAGTCAAGACGATATACTTACCATAACTTGACTCCAGAAGGACAACCCTAGACTAGCCCATACACCCCAAAACACCCCATCAAACTCTACTTATACAAATAACCCATAAATAAATTCTTCTTCTCTCCATCTCAAATTCTCCCTTCGTCTTCGAAGAAACTTCATAATTAAATCTATCTAATCCTAAGTCCGCAATTCAAAACCACTATTCAAAACTGTTACTTCTTCAAAACCCTATAAACAAAGTAAAAAAAAGCTTGCCAAGCTCATACGTTTCAACTATTCCCTCTTTTGTGCACAGCGCTAGTGCAGCAAATTATATCAGTCGGGGCGTGGCGCAGTTTGGTAGCGCGCCTGCTTTGGGAGCAGGATGCCGGGAGTTCGAATCTCTTCGCCCCGACCACAGAGAATACAAGGGTTAACTATTTATTTAGTTAACCCTTTTTCTTTTGGGGAACCTGAAGTTTATTCTTTCATTGAAGGGTCCTTGCAGGCCAAATATCCCAGTTCTGTTGAGCAGCAGCTTTCCGATTTGGAAGTTGTGTGCAAGCAGCTAGCTGGATATGGCATCACCGGAGTACATCGCATGGCTTTGGCTCAACCGGCAGAAGATTTATCCTTTCTACTTTTGCTCCTTGAACTGGAACAGCAAGACCGTTTACCTATACGGGGCAGCTCTTCTTTTTCCTCTGTTGCAGATCACAATATGCTGAATGATGTGCTCATCGGCTATGCAGCACGCGACCTTCTCACTAAGGCGCGCAAAAAAGAAATAACGGCAGCGCAATTGCACGACCGTCTTTTGGAACTGCTCAAGGATGCTGGCACGGACAGACATAAAAAAGTAAAAAAATTGGCTGCTGAAGGCGGACATGGCGCGAATCATCCATTGAAACTTGCAGTCAGGAGGATTTACCCAGATTCGGCAAACTGAATGTGATCGCATCCATGCAGCCTTTGCATGGAAAGAAGCTTTGGTGGACAACGCAACGCTTGTTTTCGGCAGTGACTGGCCCATAGTCTCCTGTGATCCAAGGGCAGGAATCAACCACGCTGTAACCCGTAAACCATGGTATGAAGGTGCCAGGATCCAGTCTGTAAGCTTAGATGAAGCTGTTGCCTCTTATACTTCCGGAGCTGCCTTCTCTGAATATTGCCAGAATATAAAAGGAGAAATCAAGTCAGGCATGCTGGCTGATATGGTTATCCTTTCGGAGAATATAAAAGAGCTTGAAAAAAAATCTTTCAACTTGGAAATAGAAACTACCATCGGCGATGGGAAAGTTGTGTATATGAAACAGAGCTGAGAGCCTCCCTCTCATTACGAGAAGCCGGGGTATATTAGGTTAGGTGTCGTTCCCATCAATCTCATGGATGCGAATCTTATTGCTGCGTGGAAATTCTCGCTTAACAAGTTTTTTGAGAAGCTTTTTCAGCTCCTTGAAGTCCGTCGTGAAAAATTCTTTATCAAACCCATCCTGAGTAACAGAAAAGGAGTCCTCGCCCGTGCGCATGATAACCACGGAACGGTCTCGCTTGTAAGTGAGCATTTTCAGCCCATGCCCAATCTCAATTTTCTTGAGCTTACGCATAATAGTTTCTATAGCGGAGGTCTTGTCGATCATGTGAACAATGATATGCTGGGCTATAAATTCGTGTCAATCATGGTTATTGGCTTAATTTGGGTAATGGACATGGGGGGGCATAAAAAACTTTTAATTAATTGGCGTAGGGATGTTTTTGGAAAATATGAGTGAATGCTTGGCATTGTTTACAGGAAAAACATGGATACTTTTTTGAATCTATTTACCTGCCAGTAATTCAGAAACTTTCCGTAAGTTAGCATAGTTTCCTTTTGCGAAAGTATCCTCATAATCTTCTACCCGATCAATTGCTGTTGGATCATTCAGAATATCATTGATTAGCTGTAGCTGCTTTTTAAGCTTATCCTTTAAATGTGGTATCTTCAATTCCTTCTCATGTATTTCAGCTAAAATATTTTCATTGTTACTCAGATCTTTCACGATTACATTTTCGAGCTTTTGGATCTCTTCCCACTCTTTTTCAGACAATTCATCTGGCTTGGAATTTGGGAGTGATTTTTTAGATATTATAATATCTAATAATTTTGAAAGATTGTAATATTTATTGCATATTATACGTGCTTCAACTATTCCCTCAGCGTGTTTAACTTTGGCCTGATAATCACTCTCTTTAACCCACTCCTCTTTCTCTTTTTCAAGAAACTTTTTTGCTTCTTCCTCGGATAAATATCCGCTATATTTTTTTGCGACCTGCAATTCATAGGCTAAACTTAGCAAATCATTTTTCACAGACTCGTCAATACCTGTTAGATCATGTCCTTCTAAAAAAAGTATGTACCGATCATGCTTAGAAGTTAAAGCACTAGATAATTTCCCCACATATAGCTCTTTTAAAAAGGACTGGTATCTATTCCACTCATCTTCTGAAACATTCAAAGAGTTCTGCTTGTTTATTGTTTCTTCAATTGTCTTTGCGTTAACAAAAGATCTTAAAGCAGAACTTATTAACACATCTATATATTGACTATCTAACTTCTCTTTAAATTCATTCCATTTTGTAAAACTGTAGTATTCTGGCCTATTTAGCTGGTACAACGTCTCTAATCGCAAAAGTCTAAGTCCAGAAATGCTTAACAAACTACTAAGGCTACCTTCAAATTCATTCTCTGCAAGCTTTCTTAATTCACTCCATTCACTTTCGCTGAGAAACTCAAATTTTCCTGATTTTAATACTGTAAAAGATTTTAATCTTTCGACGGAAGACACGTTATATACTCTATCGCTTTTGAAATAATCAGTAATTGCTTTATCACGTAGTTCAATCCACTTTTCAGTAGTTAAAAACCAAGGTTTCTTATTTTTATTAAGATTTCTATAATATTTACAGTACCAATCTCGATATATAAAAAGACTCTGACGCAAGACAAGAATTACATATATCGCAAAAGGCCCCCAAAAAACAAGAAACTCAATAAGACTTACCCTACCATCCTGCCCAAAGGCTTTACTTGCTTGCCCATTTCGATAAGCAATATGTACATTGGACTCATATATAGCCACGTCGGAACTTAAAATTATCGAAATTTTACCTTCTGGAGGAAGCTCTGGATACACTATTTCAATGCCGGTACGACTCTTGAACTCATCGACTTTATCTGATCTTGAAAGCTTATTTAGCTGGTAGTGCTGAACTTTTCCATTTACTTTTATAGTAATTTTTTCAGCAACTTTGTCCCCAACATTCGCTATCTCGAGCTGCTGAATATTCGCAGTCTTTCCAGCAGTAAAAAAACTTGTAGGGATACTATCAGATAGAGTAAACCTCAAATCTGGTTCTTCTCTTTGATAATCATAAAGAATTATGCCAGCGACAACAGTAACCACAAGAGTAAGAATTGCGGTAAATATTTTATTCATTATAAATAGTCTTTCTTTTTCTTGAATCGTTTGAGTTTAGTAGAAAATAATCGGACCAAATTTTCTAAATTCAGAAGTATAAGAAATAAAAATAGAAATAAAATCTATCCTTTCAGTCTGTATTACGACCTCAAGACTCTTCTGTAATTAAAGATATATACATAAACTAATGCTAAGCATATATAAAAGGTTTGGCAATAGACGACCATCTATTATTAGCCTAACTATGTCTGATACCTCCTGCACACTTAATCTATTTAAATTCAATACCTACAGAATCTTCTGAAATGCTACATAAAAAACACCCCGCCCTCTCATTAAGAGAAGACGGGGCATATTAGATACTGAATGCTTTAAATTAATCGCCTTATTTAAAGGCCATAGTCGCCTTAACGGCTTTCTGCCA
Source organism: Maridesulfovibrio ferrireducens (assembly GCF_016342405.1). Classification (NCBI taxonomy): domain Bacteria; kingdom Pseudomonadati; phylum Thermodesulfobacteriota; class Desulfovibrionia; order Desulfovibrionales; family Desulfovibrionaceae; genus Maridesulfovibrio; species Maridesulfovibrio ferrireducens. Next base: position 10,892 of record NZ_JAEINN010000023.1, read on the forward strand.
ACCTTCATAAAGCTTGCCGGATTCTTCTGCTTCCATTTTAGGAGCAAATTCACGGTCAACGCCGAAGTTCTTCACAATGTCGTTCTTATCTTCCCAGAATCCAACGGCCAGACCGGCAAGATATGCTGCTCCAAGAGCAGTAGTCTCAATGCACATAGGACGTTCTACGGGAGTTCCAAGAACATCGGCCTGAATCTGTAGGATGAGATCATTGGCTACAGCGCCACCGTCAACGCGAAGCTTTTCAAGCTTGATGCCGGAGTCAGCTTCCATGGCGGAAAGAACGTCTTTAGTCTGATAACAAAGCGATTCAAGAGTTGCGCGGACAAAGTGTTCTTTAGTGGTTGCGCGAGTCAGACCGAACATAGCTCCGCGAACCTCTGAATCCCAGTAAGGAGCGCCCAGACCGACAAAAGCCGGAACTAGGTAAACACCATCGGAACTGGATACGCGGGTAGCGTAAAGTTCACTGTCTCTTGCTTCCCGGAACATCCGCATACCGTCACGCAGCCACTGAACAGCTGAACCGGCGACGAAGATGGAACCTTCAAGAGCATACTCAACCTTGCCGTCAACACCCCATGCAATCGTGGTGAGCAGACCGTTCTTGGAAGGAACAGCTTTTTCTCCGGTATTCATGAGCATAAAACAACCGGTTCCGTATGTGTTCTTTGCCATGCCTTCGCTGAAACAAGCCTGCCCGAAAAGAGCCGCCTGCTGATCGCCAGCCATGCCGGAGATAGGTACTTCCAAACCCTGAAACTTTTCTTTTTGAGTTGTTCCGTAAATTTCCGAAGAAGGTCTTACTTCCGGCAGCATAGAAGCAGGAACTGTGAGGTGTTTTAAAAGTTCCTCGTCCCATTTGAGATCATGAATATTATACATGAGAGTTCTGGAAGCGTTGGTGTAGTCAGTTACGTGAACTTTACCGCCTGTCAGTTTCCAGAGAAGCCATGTGTCGATGGTTCCGAAAAGCAAATCACCCTTATCAGCTTTTGCGCGGGCTCCATCTACGTTGTCGAGAATCCATTTAACTTTAGTTCCGGAAAAGTATGCATCGATGAGCAGCCCTGTTTTCTCCCTGAACATAGGATCGAGACCCTTTTCTTTAAGCTCATTACAAATATCCATCGTCTGGCGGGACTGCCAAACAATAGCGTTATAAACAGGCTTACCGGTTGTCTTGTCCCAGACAACTGTGGTTTCACGCTGGTTGGTTATACCAATAGTCGCGATATCAGAACCGGAAATATCAGGATGGGCTAAAGCTTCGGCTACTACAGACTGTACAGAGGACCATATTTCCATTGCATCATGTTCAACCCAGCCGGATTTTGGAAATATCTGGGTAAATTCTTTTTGGGTTACGTTAACAACATCGCCCTTCTTGTTAAAAACAATGGCGCGAGAGCTGGTTGTCCCCTGATCAATAGAAAGAACGTACTTTTTAGTCATTTTAAATTTCCCCTTTGTAAATAGTACTTACGGATCGAGAGTTCTATTAAGCTAAGCCTGAAAATTAACCGATAAGCGCTTTGTACAGCATGGCACCGGCAACGCCGCCACAAATAGGAGCAACGATAGGCACCCAGGCGTAACCCCAGTTACTGCCGCCCTTACCGGGAATAGGAAGCAACATGTGTGCAATTCTAGGAGCAAGGTCACGAGCAGGATTGATGGCATAACCGGTAGGTCCACCCAGAGAAAGACCGATCGCCATAATTAAGAAACCGATTACAAGAGGATTAAGGCCCTGACTGAATTCATTGGCTCCGATACCCAAAAGAAGAAATAGTAGACAGGCAGTGCCTATAAATTCGCACAAAAAGTTTTGAACTGTGCATGGGATTGCAGGCCCGGTGGCAAAAACAGCCAATTTGAGTTCCGGGTCTTTAGTAGGTTCCCAGTGGCATTGGTAAACAAAGTAGCATAAAACAGCTCCGAGAAAACCACCTGTCATCTGTCCTGCAATATAAACCGGAACATTAGCCCAAGGAAAAGCTCCGATGGAAGCTAAACCGATTGTGACAGCAGGATTAATGTGAGCACCTGAATGTTTACCCGCAACATACACCGCAAATGCTACAGCAAATCCCCACCCCATACTGATTACAATCCAGCCGCCGTTCTGTCCTTTCGATTTTTCCAAAAGAACGTTAGCAACAACCCCGCACCCGAAAAGAGTCAAAATCATGGTTCCAATCATCTCACTTAAAAAGAAATTCATAATCCACTCCCACATTCCTTAAAACAAGTTAAGCCATAAGCGTCTCCGTTCGGAAACGAAAGCCTCTACATGCATCATTCCTTTATAACGTTAGCCACCCTTCTTCCTCTTGTTATTTTGTGAAGAGAAAAAAATCAACAAAAAAATGTTCGAGAATGAAAGAAATACACTTTAATCGTTTTCGGTTTAGTAAAAACACGCTTAATTATAAGCTATTTCAATCTAATCAAAAATAAAAACAACAAATAAGAACATCATACGAGCACGCTCTAAGAAATTATTCAGAGACAAAAAAATGCCGCCGATCCATATGATCGACGGCACAAATAAATATTAAAGCAACAACAATTCTTTCCGACGGGAAAGAATATTGTGTTTGAATCTGTAATGAAAGCGAGGGACAAGGTTCATATTCGTACCAAGACCTTTTTCCGCAGTCAGGAAAGTTTAAGAATAAGTTAGGTTACAATATAATTCTTGGATAAAGCTGAGAACTCTTCGACCTGCTCTTTAACCCACTCTTCATCCTTGCCAAGCTCTCTGGCGATGATTTCAGCGGCCTTAGGGGCTACTTCTGCGGCAGCCTTAGCATTAAGAATCAATGCTCTGGTTCTACGCGAAAGAGCATCAGATACAGTCTGAACCCATTCGTTACGGGCTGCCCAGACCACTTCAAGCCAAGAGTAGGGAAGATTTTCATGCATCGGTTCGTCAAGCTCTGGAAATTCAGAAGCAAGGGCTTTGATTTCCGCAGCTTCACTTCCGTAAACGTGCATATGGTCGTTGTGGTCAAACTCTTCAGTGTAACCATGCAATTTCAAATGTCTGGTGGGAGAAGGACGAAAAGAATGCCCGCCCATTGTGATGGCGTTGTCGATACAATCTTCCGCCATATGTCTATAAGTCGTCCACTTACCACCTGCAATGGTCAGCAACTTATTCGGAGATATGGTCAGGTAATGATCCCGGGACAACGCGGAAGTTTTGCAACCATCACTGCTTGCCGCAATCAGAGGTCTTATTCCCACGAAAACACTGAGAACATCCGAACGCTTAGGCGGTTTGCATAAATATCTTGCGGAGTGCTCCACTAAAAAGTCGATCTCTTCTTCCAAAGGTTTAGGCTCCATACAGACAGAAGAAAGAGGCGTATCAGTTGTTCCGACAACAACCTTTCCATGCCATGGCACAAAGAAAATCACGCGCCCGTCATCAGTCTTAGGGACCATAATTCCGGTCTCGCCGCCGAGAAATTCGCGATCTATTACCATATGAACACCCTGACTGGGCGCGATAAGCTTTTCGTGATGGGAATTGTCCATGTTCATAACATCATCAGTAAAAATACCGGTGGCGTTTATGACGGCCTTACCTTTCAGCTCGTAAGACTTGCCGCTGATTTTATCCTCGGCCTGAACTCCGCAAACGTATCCGGCAGAATTTTTGACCAGATTGGTAACGCGGGCATAATTCAATGGACAGCCGCCCATATCAGCCATTGTCCGCGCGATTGTCAGAGCAAGGCGGGCATCATCAAATTGTCCGTCGTGATAGGTCACGCCGCCCTTGAGCTTATTAGACAGAACGCCGGGAATTTCTTTTTTGACTTTATTTGAAGAAAGAATCCGGGAGGATCCGAAGCTGTATTTCCCGGCGAGCATGTCATATGCTTTCAGGCCGATTCCATAATAAGGAAGACCCCACCACTTATAATCCGGCACTACAAATTTCTGATTGTAACACATGTGGGGAGCGTTCTGGCGCAGGATGCCGCGTTCACGCAAGGCACCCATAACCAGAGAAATGTTACCCTGCGCAAGGTATCTCACTCCGCCATGCACCATTTTAGTACTGCGGCTGGAGGTTGCTTCAGCGAAATCGCCTTGTTCAAGCAGGAGTACGGAATATCCTCTTGCCGCTGCATCAAGACCGGCACCGAGACCGGTTGCTCCGCCTCCGATGATGATGAAATCCCATACCTTAGAACTGTCTTCCATCTGTTGAATAAAATCTGCACGTTTCATACAACACCCATTTTTTTGGTCCGGCCAATCGTCACCGGATAAAAGTTTGAAATTTTTTACAGCAAATTAGAATCTGATTGTTTTCGTTTCTGATCAAAATGTGACATATTGAAAATAAATATACAAGAAAATGTTTTCATTTTGAAAAGATTCTTAAAAACAGAAATAAAACGACCCCTTATACAGACAAAACACCATACTTATACCCATCAAAAGCCCCAAATCACATTTAAAGAAACCCAAATTGCTCCCGGTAAAACCTCGTTTCTTTGAGAAATGGACACATTTCAGACAAACATATGACCAGCATATGTTCACTTTCAATCGTCAGACAAAAAGGGATATTTACCTTGCCTACACTAAGTTCTATTGCTAAAAACTTGGATAATTTAATATATTTTTTTTGCAACAGTACTCCTCAAAACCATAATATTTATCACACATTACAAGCGCTCTGTTCATATTTGAAAAGAAGGAGACGGTTATTTTGCCTGATACACTTAAAACCAAAAAGCGTAAGAACTTGAAATTTAACTTGAACTCATTATCAAAAAGACAACGTGAAATTTTAGATATTGTCAGTGATCAGGGCTTTGCGCCTATTGAATCACTGGCGCAGCAATTCGAAGTTACACCTCAGACAATCAGACGCGACATAAATAAACTTTGTGAACACCAGCTTCTACAGCGCTTTCACGGAGGCGCAGGAAGATCATCAAGCGTTGAAAACGTCGACTATAATGATCGAAGAAACATCCTATATCAGGAAAAAAGACTGATTGCGGAAATGGTTGCCAAACATATTCCAGATCGCGCTTCACTGTTCATAAACCTTGGGACAACTACGGAGGAGGTTGCTAAAACTCTTTCCGGTCACAAGGGACTCAAAGTGATCACAAACAATCTCAATGTTGCTTTAATAATGAGCAATAACGACTGTGAAGTAATTGTTGCCGGCGGTATGGTCAGACAGCGCGACAAAGGGATTACAGGGGAAGCGACGGTGGAGTTCATCAAACAGTTTAAGGTGGACTACGGAATCATCGGAGTTTCAGGCATAGACGAAGACGGAACCCTGCTCGACTACGACTACCACGAGGTTCGGGTCGCCCGCGAGATTATCAACAACGCCAGAAATATTTTTCTGGTCACAGACCACACTAAATTCAACCGCAATGCCATGGTCCGCATAGCTGATCTGTCTGAAATAGATGCTATCTTTACTGATAAAAAACCTTCTATGGCTTTTCAGGATTTGATGAAAAGTAAAGAAGTAGCCTTATATGTCACGGAACCCGGACAAAGAAACGAATAAAATAGATAATAGCTCCCTATTTAAACATATCTACACCACAAACAAATAATTCAAAGGCTTACACCGTTAATACGGCGTAAGCCTTTTTCTTTTACGGTATACATTGTCATTCCCCATCAAGACGTATACATTTTAACTGTGGGATTCAGCACTATTTATCAGCTTCACAAAACAACAATAACAAATACTTTCCTTAGCAGGAACAGGCTCTCAAAAAGGATATATACATTATGTGGGGAATCTACTCAGCTATTAAAGCCGTCATCCACCGCAAGCGTAAGTGCAATAAATGCGGTCACAGACAGACAATCAAACTGGCAGATAAAAACAGATCCGTTAAATGTGAAAAATGTGGAAATTGCATTCCTGCATCAAACGATTATTTGTAACCGCACGAACAACTCTTAAGTCAATTAACACATCTATTCTAGACCCTGCCCCCAAAATATGATTCACTGATAATGAATCAAAAGTTTATTCACTATTACAATACACTGGCTTTAGCATGTTAAACGGATAACCGCCGGAAGAGACATGATTACAGACCGCGAAGAACAGCTCTCCACCGAACCGCGAATCAATACCATATGGCTGCCCATACTTATCGGCGTACTCATTTTTTCCCTAGTTGTTATTTTCTGGTGGACACTCAGAGAGGAAGATTTATCTAATCAGCATAATCTGGTTATGCAATATACCGAAAAACTTTCGGCAAATATTCAAGCTGATATTCGTTCCCGAATTCCCGCTTTGCAACGCATTGTTAATCGATGGGAATTCAGCGGGGGAACACCTGAAGCCAGTTTTATTAATGATGCAGTAAATTATATTAACGACCTGCCGGGCTTTCAAGCTATAGGGTGGGTCGACAAAACCCTGCATGTAAAATGGATAGCTCCTTTAACAGGAAACGAGCAGGCTGTGGGCATAGATCTAGGTTTTGAAAAAAATCGGAGAATTGCACTTGAACAAGCTAAAAATGCTAAAAAGCCTACGATGTCTAAATCTCTTGATTTAGTACAGGGAGGAAAAGGTTTTATCCTCTATTTTCCTATTTATATTGAACAAAATTTCGATGGTTTCCTCTCGGCAGTTTTTAGAATCAAACCGTGGTTAAACCACATTTTCCTCACAGACGATACACCTAATGATCTTAGTGATTTTAAAATCTCCGTCGATATAGACGGCGCTCCTGTTTATCGTCAAACAGGCTGGGACATACTGCAACCAAGCCCCTTCGAGGCAACCACATCGACCATAATTATGGACCATAAAATAACCATCTCGTGCCGCCCTACTCAATTTTTCTTCGATCATCACAACAAAAACCATCATCCATCAATTGCATTGCTAGTTGGCTCTATCTTAACAATTCTAATTTCATTCGTTGTCCACCTGTTCCAAAAGACTTCAACTGAAGCGTGGAGAACTTATTCAACCCAGAAAACTCTAGAATTCGAAATTAAAAATCATAAAAAAACTACAAAGGATCTAAAACATGCCTCGGCCCGCCTGACTCTGGCCGCTAAAGCCGGGAAAATAGGCATATGGGAATGGGATGTCATAACAAATACGCTGACATGGAATGAACGAATGTATGAGCTGTATGATGTTCCAACGGACATCAACCCAAGTTATGAAACATGGAGCAGTGCCCTTCACCACGAGGACGCAGCAGAAGCCGAATCCAAGCTTAAGGCTGCCGTCGAAGGAAAAGGTACTTTCGATACCGAGTTCCGAATCATTACTTCCGACGGAGGAATAAAATATATTCATGCCGCCGCAAAGGCTGAGCGAGACGCAAAGAATAATCCCTTACGAATGACCGGGGTAAACTGGGACGTAACTGATCAGAAAAATACTGAAGAACAAATACGCCACATGGCAACGCACGATGTTTTGACTGGGTTGCCAACCTTAAAACTCGCCAAAGACCGCGTAGGAATGGCTTTTGCCATAGCGACACGCAAGGAATTGATGACGGCTGTAATGTTCGTGGACCTCGACGGTTTTAAAAATGTCAACGACACACTGGGGCACGATGCGGGTGATATGGTTCTGAAAGAAACAGCGACGAGATTACTTTCCTGCGTACGAAAGGTTGATACAGTCGCCCGAATCGGCGGAGATGAATTTCTAATCGTATTAAATGAGTTGAACTCAAAAAACGACATGGAACAAATTGCTGAAAAAATAGTTAAATCCATCGCAATGCCGTTTATTCACGAAAACAAACAGGTCACCGTCGGCGCCAGTGTAGGAATCGCAGTATGCTCTGCATCCTGTGCTAAAAGTGATGTTGAAAAACTCATCAAACAAGCTGACGAAGCCATGTACTCTATTAAAAAGACCGGGAAAAACGGCTACGCATTCGCAGAAAATGATTATGCAGAAGAAAATTTTTAAAGCTTATACCGTTCATTATCAGCACCGACAAAAGGCTTACCCTGTTTTTAACAGAGTAAGCCTTTTCTTGTTTATTTAGCCGCTTAAATTTCAACCTCTCTACCGCGTAATAAAACTCCAAAACAACGCACACTGCCAATCCTATTTTTATCTAACAATAAAAGAAAGTCATTTGTACACACGCTTGTTAATCCACATCAAAAATTATAGAACAGCGACCTAAGCCCTGAAAAGCAACATGAAATATTCAAGGAAAAACGCTGTGATCGAATACATCTATACTTTACCTTTAGAACCTTTTCTATTTTTAGCCGGATTAATTGTCGGCACCATCATAGCAATGCTTGTTCATTCTCACCGGATGACAATGGCTAACCTCCGCGCTCAAAACCAGCAGGCTCAACTGGAGGAACGTCTAAAACGCATTCCTGAACTGAGTCTGGAATTGGCTGAAGCTCAAGACGAAATTTCTGAGCTTAATCATGATCTTGCAAACCTGCGTGAAAGAAACGGATCAACCGAATCAACAATCAGCGCACAGCTGCTCCAAATCAGCAGAGCAGATAAATCTATTGAAGAGCTTAAAACTGAACGAAACAAATTATCTGAAGACAGACAAATACTTTTAAGCAGACTTACAAAAATTAAAACCGAACTTGATAATGAACGAAAGCAAAGCAGTGAAAAACTCATTCTATTAACCGAAGCGAAAGAAGAACTTTCGAACCAGTTCAAAACTCTCGCGAATGAAATCCTTGAAGAAAAATCCAAAAAATTCACTGAACAAAATCAGACAAATCTTACCCAGCTTCTAACTCCTTTGAAAACAAAGCTTGGTGATTTTCAGGGTAAAGTTGAAGAAGTCTATTTTCAGGAGAGTAAAGATCGAAGCGCCCTGTCTGAACAGGTAAAACAATTGATGGATCTTAACCGTCAACTGTCATCGGACGCTCATAACTTAACCAAGGCCCTGAAAGGACAATCCAAAACGCAGGGAAACTGGGGTGAACTGATTTTAGAACGAGTCCTCGAAATGTCGGGACTACGTAAAGGGCAGGAATATGATGTTCAGGAAAACCACACCAGAAATGACGGTTCACGGGCACAACCTGATGTTGTTATTCACCTGCCCGACAGCAGGCATCTCATAGTTGATGCAAAAGTATCACTTAATGCCTACAATGATTACGTTAACGCCGAAGATGACAACAAACGTACGGATGCTGTTAAACGTCATCTAGAATCCATGCGCTCTCACATCAAAGGATTGTCGGGCAAAAACTATCAGTTACTATACGGCTTGGAATCCTTGGATTTTGTAATAATGTTTGTACCTATTGAATCAGCTTTTATTCTCGGCAGCACTCAGGATGCAACATTATGGCAGAACGCGTGGAATAAAAATGTACTGATTGTCAGCCCAAGCACTTTGTTATTCGTTATCCGCACTGTCGCTCATTTGTGGCGACAGGAACAGCAAAGCCGGAACGCTCAGGAAATTGCCCAACGGGGAGCTGAATTATATAATAAATTTGTCGGTTTTGTCGAAGATCTTACAAAAGTAGGAGACCGTTTAAATCAAGCGCAAAACGCATACGACAACGCTTTCAACAAACTGACTTCGGGGAAAGGAAATATCGTAAGGCAAACTGAGCTTTTGAAAGAACTTGGCGTAAAACCCAAAAAGACATTACCGGCCGATATTGTCAGTCTTGCTTTAGAAGATTCACAATGTCCCCCTCAAACAGAAATTACCATTTCATCCCCCAATTAATCTCAAACTTTATAATTAATTAGAATATAACACAGCTAATCAACCTTCTTCATAAAAACGTTGACTTATGCGAAAGTATTCAATAATTATTCGTCTCCGAGTCGGGATGTAGCGCAGCCTGGTAGCGCACTTGAATGGGGTTCAAGGGGTCGGAGGTTCAAATCCTCTCATCCCGACCAAGAAATTTTAAGGTCTTACGATTAATCATCGTAGGACCTTTTTTTTGCGCTTTTTTCATTCCAATTAAAAAAAGTGAAACCCCGCTCCTAAAAGAAGCGGGGTTTCATTATTGATCAAGTATTCTGAATTTGCATAACTGCTAATCCGAAGCACCTTCTGTCTGGACCTGTCCCAGTGGTTCTTTAGTTTTAAAGAACACGGGTATATCTGTACGGCCCAAGATGTTGGCACGAAGCTCAGCTTCAGGCAGTTTTGCCCATTCGGACTTGTTAGAGAAGTAAAAGAACACGCCCATACCAGTCCAAGCCACCATGCACCAGCGGGAAGCTTCGCCGATACAAGCCGGAGAACCGGGAATAAGCAACAGAGCTATACACATCACAGCGGTAATTGTTCCCATTATGCAACAAAACAGACGCATGGATCTATCTTCCACGGCAGGACTGCCGAGCAGAACACGACGGGCTGCGAGACAGGAGAAAAGATAACCGATGCCTGTTCCCACGGAACTCATATCAACAATCCAGACGACAACAGAACGACCGGCAAAAGGAGTCAGCAAAACAATGGCGACAGTGAACAGAATAGCTTTGTAAGGTGAACGGTATACGGGATGAATATCACCGAACCATGCAGGCAGAATGCGACCACGGGCCATACTGAGAAGTAGGCGGGAAGTGGCTATATAGAAACCGTTTATCCCAGTACAGACAGCTCCCATGACAGCGCAGGCAAGCACAACAGCACCCATTTTCCCGAAGGCCATGGATGCGACTTCACCAGTTGCCCATGCAGTACCGCCGCTGGCGCGCATAACATCCATCTTTGCAAGCATTTCAGGATAAGGAATGGCAATACCGACAGCAAGAGTAACAAGACTGTAAAGAACAACACCGCAGAGAATAGCGACGATCATTATGTTACGCGCACGCTCCGGTTTAAATGTAAATTCTTCGGCAGCCTGCGGGACTGTATCAAAACCGGCAAAAAGGAAGGGAGAAATAGCAAAAATAGTAAGGACACAGGATAATGTGGTTCGGTGTTCTGCGAACAGCGGATACAGATTACCAATTTGAGCAGTCTCAAGCGAAGCCGACCCAGTGAACAAGGCTACAATGCCGAGGGTGAGCAATACGGTGAGAACAACCTGAAATTTACCGGCAAAACTGGTACCGCGGTAGTTCATCCATCCGAATAGGAGGGTTGCTGTCGTCATAAGCAGAACCTCACCCGTATAAACTTCCCATCCGGCGATGAAGTAAAGCGATCCGAATTCAAAAACACCCGGGAAAAGAAAACGAAATATAAGTGCCAATGCAGCTACATCAATGCCAATGATGGCAACATATCCAAGAACAAGGGCCCAGCCGCAGACAAAAGCAGCCGTGGGTCCATACCCCACATAGGCATAGGCAAAAGCTCCGCCGGCAACTGGGGCGTATTTAATCATATAACTATAACAAACAGCCACAAAACAAATGAGGATTGCACCAACGATAAAACCGATCAAGGTTCCAAGGATACCGGCCTGCGGCAAAAACATATCTCCGGGCAGCACAAAACATCCCCACCCGACAATGGACCCCAAAGCCAGTGCCCAAACCTGTGACGGCGAAAGCGATTTATTCAATTTCAACTGTTCTTTTGACATTACCTTTCTCTTTTATTTAATAAATTCTAGGCAGATACGCCCGGATTTTCCGGACAGACTTACAGAAAGCACTCACTCCTATATTTCAGAGCAATGATGCTTTTCTACAATCCTCCTGCCATATGGCGTTATCCCTTATTACGTCGAGACATCAAAAGGTCATACTCCTCCAAGCAACCACACCATGCGGCAATTGACCTTTCTTTGACTGTAGAGAGGTGAACGAAACCTCTGCACCCTTCAGCACTTCAGTTGAAAGCAGCTTTGCCAGCTACTGCCTCGACATAAAGCAAATAGGGTGCCAGTTAGTGAATTTATTCACCATTGCCATATACCATTAAAAATAAAGAGTTTTTTAAGAAAGAACCTAAAAGTACAAATATAGATTTAAAAAATATGTATCTTTTTCTTAAAAAATTTTTCTTTTTTGATTCTTTTTTTCTGTACGAAACAGACTCAGTAGTTGGTACCAAAAAAATCATAAAAACACACACATGATATTTATCAATTATATTAGACAAATACGAAACAAAAGAAATCTCCTACCTTATAGATGGAACTAAAAGCTTAAACGGCACCGGCTTTGCACAGCGCCCGCAAGTTCTTTTTTTCATTTGAACAAACCGGACAATGACTATTAATACCGCACTCACAATATTTCATAATAATCCGGGAGGACATTATGACCAATAAATACCGCGAAACTCTTATCAGTGAAATTATCGACCGCGAGCTAAACATGTTTCTGGCAGTAAAAAACCGCGGAGGCACATCGCAGTGTCAAGAACTCCCAGAATCCTTCCGCATCATGCGGGAAATTACCCACGGCGTGCTGCCGGACTCCTTTCTAGACTCCTATAAATGTGATCTCGAACAGGCTGAAAAAGAAGGCCGTAATTTCATGACCGAAAAATATGCCCTAATGGAATCATTAATTCCGACCATCAGCAACGCACCGCAAATAAAAGAGATTGTTCAAATTGAAAGTGAATGGCGCAAAGAAGTCGCGGCGCATTTTCCCAGAAGTGTCCAGCCCGATGGACATGAGAGTTTCTGCCGTTATCTAGGCTGTGAACTCCAGACTTACTCCATCGCAACAATAATCGAGTACTACGATTACATGAAATCAGCGCAACAGGAACTCCGCAATCTTGTGCGGGAACGTTACGAACTGCTGATGCGCAAACTGGGCTACGCTTCTTTGCAGGATTGTGAAACAAAACTGACAGCACGCTAGCCGTTCAGCATGGAGAAAATGTCAGATGCCTGATTCCATATCTATTTTTGTTTTCTTCGCGTGGCTTATCGGCGGATTTGTTTCCGGCGTCAGCGGCATAGGCGGAGCCATGGTCGCGGTGCCGATCGCTTCCATATTCATCCCCATGCATGAGCTTATCCCGCTCAGCTGCATATTGAATGTTGTCATGGACGGCTGTATCGCCTGTATGCACTTCCGCTACTGTCGCGTGTCTGCGTTGTGGCCCATGCTGGTCGGGTCTCTGCCCGGAGCCTTTGCCGGACTATTTATTCTTCAATATGTTTCAGGGGCTGTATTACAAGGGGGAGTTGGTGCATTGCTGCTCTACTACGTCTATTGGCAGCACACATATAAAGTGAAAGAAGCCCGAAGCGAGTCATGGGCGCGCGGCGGAGCAGCCGGATTCGGAGCTGGACTCCTCGGAACAGCTATATCCTTCGACGGTCCACCCATCGGGGCATACGGATTGTATGTCGGCTGGCAACCTCGCGTATTTCTCGGAACACTAGGTGTATTCTTCGTCATCAGAGGCTCCATGACCTGCGCCCTGCAATTTGGCGCAGGATTATATACTCCGCACGTACTGGAATATGCCATGTACGGAATACCAGCCACCATAATCGGGACTCTTTGCGCATTTCCAGTTGTAAAACACATAAACCTTGCAACCTTCAGACGTGTGCTAATGTGCATCATCGTGTTGGCCGGTTCAGTCTGCATTCTGCGCTCCATGCTATAAACTTCCTCCGTTTGAAAAAATATCAAAAAAATATCAGGCCTGATGTGCATAAAATACGCATCAGACCTGATTTTTTTTAAATTTACCGATTACAACTGTATTAATCTATTTCTACATCAAGCAATTTTATTTTATAACGCAAACCGGCTCCGGTAATTTGCAGGATACGGGCTGCCTTAGCCACATTACCTCCAGTAACCTCCAGCACATTACGAATGCATTGTGCCTCATATTCCTGCATACAATTTTTAAGCGGAACCACACTGTTCCTCTTAATCCCGGAGTAATCAAAATAATCTTTACCGGTTAGAAAAGTTTCTCCCGCCCTCTGCAAAGATTCCATATGCTTCGGCCCCTGTGCGGAACCTACAGCTTTGCACGCTTCACGGAAATGAAGAGGCAGACAACACCGTTCAATAGAAGATCGTTCCCCGAGCAAAGCCAGACTACCCTCAATAACATGCAGTAATTCCCTAATATTACCCGGCCAATCGTAATCAAAAAACATCTGTAAAATTTCAGGGTCTACCCCTATCGGCTTGCCGCCCTGATTCTGTTCAGAACTTTCTATAAAAGTTCGCATCAATAGCGGAATATCCTTTTTACGATGACGGAGCGGAGGCACAGCAATACCCACAACAGCAAGACGATAAAACAAGTCACTACGCAAAATCCCCTGTCCCACGGCATTAAGGGGAGATTCGTTCAAAATGCTGATAACCCGCACGTCCACAGGAATTTCAGTGCGCGAACCTAAACGGCGCACCCTCTTTTCCTGAAGCACGCGCAACAGCTTCGCCTGCAAACCAAGCGGCATGGAATTAAGTTCATCCAAAAGCAATGTGCCACCGTCGGCCTCTTCAAAAAGACCGGGCCTGTCACCAGCGTCTGTGTAGGCACCTTTAGCCGTACCGAATAAAATTGCTTCAAGTAGATTTTCAGGAATAGCGGCGCAGTTTTCAGCAATAAGTGGCTGGTTACGCCGCGCACTTTCAGCATGAATGGCCTGCGCAAAAACTTCCTTACCGGTTCCGCTTTCTCCCCAGATCATCACATGTGAAGGAGATTTAGCCGCAGCACGAGCCTCAACTAGAACGTCGAGTAAAGCTTCGTCTTCGCCGACAAGACTGTCGAATGTATAATAATCATAAGTTTTTTTTATGGGCGCAGCAGATTTTGCGGGACGGGACTTATGCTCCACCAAAGGAGATGTACCGGTCCAGATGGTAAAAGCGATGACGCCATCTTTTTTGCCGCGTTCAAACAGTGGGAAAAAATCCGAAACAGTGCTGGCTAGAAAATTATTCGTTGTTTTATAGAAATAAGACTTCTTCAGGACAGGCTCAGCCTTCCGTAAACATTCAATGGTAGGAATACACTCCAGCTCATACGGCACGTACAGCTTTGTAATGTGTTCGCCTACCACATCAATGAGTCTGAACCCGTCAGCTTTGCGTTGAATAGGGTTCATATATTCGCAAATACCGTCACCATTCACCACTGCGACACCAATACCCATGTCATCCCAGATAGCGGTCATGGATGGGTTCAACACGTCTTTACGGCTGATATCAAAAAATTTTTCTTTATTGAAATACAAATTTCACAACCTCGACTATTTGAGTGCTGGCGGGGTCTTTCGCCGCCTTAAGCTGTTCTTTTGCTATCTAGACTGAAAAGAAATTTTTATCAAATGAAAAAATTTTATCGAAAAAGTTCTTTCCTTAAACTAATTACAAACTCACTAAAAAACTAGAAAATCAATATTTACAGATGTTTAATTGAAAAATACCGCATATCTCTAAATCTGGCACACCCCGTGCTAGTGAGAAAAGTAACAAACGAACGAATTCCATCTTTCACCCTGCTTCAGAAAAAAAATTACAACAAGGATAGGAGATAGAAATGAATACACTTTCTGCAAAAACAAACTCAGAAAACCAGACTGCTACACCTAAAGGTTACGGCATTGACTGGAATACAGCGGAACCACGAGTTAAAGAACTCAAAGATTTTTTGATGTCTGCTCCTCAGGTTATGGACCCCGAACGTCTGCAATTTCTGAATGAAGTTTATGAAGAATTCCGTGGTGAATCCACTTTCTATATCCGCGCTAAACTTTTTGAGCGTGTTCTGACCAAGAAAAATATCTTCCTAGACGGCAACCCCATTGTCGGCACACTGACTGGTGTTCGTGCCGGTGTATACGCATATCCTGAATGGAACGTTGCATGGATCAAAGAAGAAATGCAGATGGCTAAAATGGCATCTCTCGGTGAAATGAAAATACCCAGCGAAACTAAAGAATTGCTGGAAAAAACATATAAAAGCTGGAAAGGACGCACCTGTATCGACCTGAACAACAAAATGTTCAAAGATAAATACGGCATCAATCCTAAAAACTTTGCCAAGTGCGGCATGTATTATGAAAACGTCAGCGTTGCCAGTGGATCAGGTATTGCTGACTACCCTCTGATGCTGAACAAAGGTCTGCGCTGGCTCATCAATGATGTAAAATCCCGCTTTGAAAACTGCCCTACCACTTTGCAGAACAAAGAAAAGCATGACCTGTACCGTGCTATGCTCGTCACTTTTGAAGCAGTCATTGCCCACTCCCACCGTTATGCTGATCTGGCTGAAAAAACCGCCGTTGAAGAAAACGATCCTAAAGCCAAAGCTGAACTGCTGGAAATTGCTGAAATCTGTCGCCGCGTCCCTGAACACCCAGCACGCAACTTCCGTGAAGCTATCCAGTCCTTCTGGTTCATCCATCTTGCAATTGAAATCGAACAGATGGCCTGCGCAACTTCCCCCGGTCGCTATGGTCAGTACATGTACCCTTTCTTCAAGAAAGATATCGACGAAGGCAACCTTACCCGCGAACAGGTACTGACTCTCCTCAAATTCCAGTGGATCAAACACCTTGAACTGGCAGAATATCAGGGTAACTCATACGCACTGACCCTTTCCGGTCACACTGGTCAGTCCATCACCATCGGCGGCGTAGACAAAGACGGCAACGACGCCAGCACCGAGTTGGAGGAACTGCTCCTTGAAACCCAGATTCAGATGAAGAACATTCAGCCTACGCTGACTTTGCTCTATCATCCTAAGATGAAAGATTCTTATCTCAAAAAAGTGTCAGAATGTATCCGCGGCGGTTCCGGTCAGCCTCAGATTTTGAACAACAATGCAGTTATTCAGCGCACACTGGCTCGTTTCGCTCAGTATGATGAAGGCATCACTTTGGAAGATGCCAGAAACTGCGGTAACTACGGTTGCGTTTCCACAGGTATATGCGGCAAGGGCAGCTTTATCACTCAGGAAGATCAGCCTTGCCTAGCCAAAGTTGTCGAACTGATGCTCAACAACGGAAAATGCCCCGTCACCAAGAAAAAAGTCGGCGTAGAAAGCGGAAATCCTGCTGAATTCGAAACTTTCGATGACGTGTACAAAGCATACAAGATACAGCTCGATCATCTCTTCAACATGTCCAGAAAACATTCTGACCTGAGCCAAATGGCCCGTGTTCAGGTTGTTCCAAGCGTTTTCCGCTCCGCCATGTACGACGGTTGCATCGAAAAAGGTATCTGCGAAGAAGCAGGCGGCACCCGCTATCCTCAGGTCAACCCTATTATGACCGCAGGTATTGATGCCGCGAACTCCTTGCTCGCCATCAAATATCTGGTCTTCGAAACAAAACAACTGACCATGCAGCAGTTGCTTGACGCTATCAAATCAAACTTTGAAGGCTGCGAAGATATCCGTAAAATGTGCTTCGAAGCTCCAAAACACGGTAACGACGTTCCGGAAGTACAGGAATTTGTTCAGCAATACTACAGAGATGTAGACTCAATACATCATGCTCAGGGCCCCGACTGCTTCGGCTACAGGACTCCTCTGGATGCATATTCCTTGTCATACCACAACTACTTCGGAGCGCTCATGGGTGCCCTGCCTAACGGACGTAAAGCCGGAGTAGCTCTGACCGACGGTAGTGTTTCCGCAATGCCCGGCACCGACCATGAAGGAATTACCTCCCTCATCAAGTCCGGCGCAGAAGCCATCGACACAGTCCGCTACGGCGCAAACCACTTCAACGTGAAATTCTCCCCCGCAGTACTGGACGGCCCCAACGGAACCCGCACCTTGATTTCCCTGATCAAGACATATTGCGATTTCGGCGGCTCACACATCCAGTTCAACTGCGTAAGTTCCGAAACCCTCAAAGCCGCACAGGCCGACCCAACAGATTATTCTGATCTGGTTGTCCGTGTTGCCGGTTTCAGTGCCTACTTCACCAGACTAGATTGCGGCGTACAGAACGAAATCATCAAACGTACAGAATACGCATCATAAAAACTTAAAGATCAAACCGACCATTTGAAATCGCACAGAGACCCCCTCCTTATCTCTGTGCGATTTCACCACAAAAACACCCGCGGAGATACGATGAATCAGGGAATGATTTACAACATACAACGCATGTCCGTTCATGACGGACCGGGACTGCGTACCACTATTTTTCTTAAAGGCTGCCCGCTGACCTGTCTGTGGTGCAGTAACCCGGAATCACAAAAAACAACGCCTCAAATGATGTTTTTTGAAAAGCAGTGTACCGGTTGCGGCATCTGTGCAGATGTTTGTCCCAACGGAGCCGTAATCCCTTTAGACGGAAAATTCGGACGCGACATAGAAAAGTGTACTCACTGCGGCCTATGTACCGAATCGTGTTCCGGCAAAGCCCGCGAAATGTCAGGCAAAATGATGTCCGTAGAAGAAGTGATGAATACCGTACGCAAGGATTCCCTATTCTATGAAAACTCCGGCGGCGGTGTAACTTTCGGCGGCGGCGAACCTACTTCCGGTGGAGAATTCTTTCTGGAGATGGTGCAGGCCGTGCATAACGAAGGTTTCCATGTAACTGTAGATACTTGCGGATTCTGCCCGGCAGAACGTTTCGACAAAACCATCGAACTTGCAGATCTGTTTTTGTTCGACTGTAAACACATGGACCCGGAACAGCACCGGCAATTAACCGGCCAGGATAATGTATTAATTCTACGCAATCTACACGCTGCCTTGAGTTCCGGCAAAGAAGTACATTTACGTATGCCGCTGATGCCGAACATGAACGATTCAGATGAAAATATCGCTGCCATGGCAGATTTTTTAAAGGAATTCGACCGAAGCGAAATTGAAATTATGCCGTGTCATGCCTTTGGACAAAGCAAATATTTAGCACTTAGCAAAGCTCTTCCGCAGGTATCACAATACACGCCGGAAGAACTGGACATAGTTCTGGAAAGATTTGCCAAGCACGGGCTGCAGCCCGTCATGGTCTAACAATAACCATAATGGAGAAATAAATATGTTTACCGTTACCGTACCGGACGAAATGCTGGTAAAACTTCAGGCCATGCTTAAAGATGAAGATGACGACAGCTGTGTGAGACTGCGCGAATACAAACTAGGCGGAGGCTGACACGCTAAAATAGTGCTCGGTCTGGGCATTGATGAAGCTGATGAAGATGAAGACGTACAGATTGAAA
Organism: Maridesulfovibrio ferrireducens; assembly: GCF_016342405.1. Lineage (NCBI taxonomy): Bacteria > Pseudomonadati > Thermodesulfobacteriota > Desulfovibrionia > Desulfovibrionales > Desulfovibrionaceae > Maridesulfovibrio > Maridesulfovibrio ferrireducens. The sequence goes on from NZ_JAEINN010000023.1 coordinate 30,018, forward strand.
TAAATGAAGTTCCGTTTGTTGCTGAAAAAGACTTTCTGGCTAAACACGGTAAAGATTTTTCACTGACATTCAGTGATAAAAAAGAAGTTGTACTGACAGCTCTGGCTGCGTAATTTATACGCTATTTACGACAGCATCACGCCCCCCTTCTCCCCCCCGGGTTTTCCGGCAAGGGGGGGCGTTTTTTTCAAAAAACCTACATTTATGCCCCTCATAGTCACGAATCCCATAGTTTCAGACTGTCATCACATTTTTAGGACAAAATTCATTTTACACTTGAAATATTTTTGAAATACTGTATTTATATTTATCCAAATAATAACTCAGGTGATTTATGATAAATACTCCCAAATTTTATGACTTAATGACTCCAGTGTTGAGAGTACTTGAATCGCTTGGCGGTTCAGCTCACCTTTTGGAAATAACAGAACATATCGTTAACCACCTTTATCTTACTGAAAAAGCGTCTAAATATTTGAATAATCCAGGCAGGACACACCAAACTAAACTGGAATGTAGAATTTATCACGCTAATAAATATCTGTGTTGCTACGGGGTTCTTAAAGAAATCGAACCTGACATATGGGGGCTGACTGACAAATATAAGCCGGGGATGACTGTTACGCATGAACATATCATTAAGGCTGCGATGGAAAATTTAACTACTCAAAACAATTCAGCTTAAAACAACCCCAGCCATATTATATACCTTTTAAGAGTAAACCTCTTTAATTCCTTAAAAAATAACACAATTGATATTGACTCAACATTACTATCATTATAATTATTTTTACTAAGGGGAATTTAAAAAAGGGGTCTTTATGAATGAATTATACTGCAATTCTGGCATTATGCAATGCTCAATAATCCTGCTCAAGTCCATAATAAAGCCGAAACGAAAATTGCCGAGATGCTTCTGTGCATGCGAGCAATATATTCAACAATAAAAGTGTTTCGCTTTCACTCGCGCAAAACTTGCTGTGTGAAGGATATAAAAAACACTATTTTTTTTGTATAGAATTACGAACAGATAGTAAGTTAAATATAAAATTTTAATCCGAAGCTACTTTTCGACACAGCACAAGAGATTCGGACAAGATCATCAAAAAAAGAGAAAAATATGAATCCTGAAAATATCAGCAATAAAACCATAAATCTTCCCGGCAAAGGCGAGTCTGTAATATACAAAGTTGACGAGACCACCTCCTTCAATTTTGGATTCAATTATTCAGACGCGACATTCACTGGAAACGGTGACGACCTAGTTATTTCATCTGAAGATAATGGAATCATCATACTTGAAGGATACCTGCCGCTTGCGAAAGAAGAGCTGGTACCTGATTTTGTGCTCGAAGATGGAGAAGAAATACCAGGTAACGTATATCTTTTCGCTTTTTCTCAAGACTCTAATGAAATAGAAACCGCAGCCAATACCGGAACCAGTGGAAGTGGAGCCGGTGTATACGTTGATATGCAGGGACAACTCTTCGACAGCCAAGAGTCTCTCCAAGGACAGAAAGAAACCCCGCGTGACGGAATGAGTTCCACCGAAAGGGACTTACAGGGAGGCTCTTTCGACACGGCCGATGCAGCTTTTAATACCAATAAAGAAGCAGAAGAAGGCGATGGCACAGACACTGGTGGGACTGACAAGGGTCAAACAGAAACAGTAAACCATGCGCCGACCAGCACTCCGGTTGTTGTAACCACAAACGAAGATACCGACATCATCATTACCCAAGAAACGCTGCTT
>NZ_JAEINN010000024.1 GCF_016342405.1 Maridesulfovibrio ferrireducens
TTCATCCTCCTTGAATGGGAGGAAGTATGTCATATGAGAAAATTAATGGAAGATGCAGCCGTCTGGACGGTTACCATCATTTGTTCTTGAGGCCCACTCACAATTGCGGGGTGATCGTTCAACTCTTGCCAAACAATCCCCTGCTCCAACGCATCAAGGAGTTTTTGCGGTGAATCTGCAATTTGTTCATACTCTTCTATATGATCGGCTTTTTTATATATAAAATCAAGATCATCTTCCCATGAGTGGGCGTGACTAGGTTTTGTAAAAACTGAATCAGTCTCAGTAAAAAGTGCTTCTTTATATTTTTTTATTGAAAATTCAAGAGCTATATGTCTCTGGGGATCTAAAAGAGTTTGTAGTTCAAATAGACTGGCTTTGCGTATGCCCGAGGATAACACCCCATCAAACTCAGGAGAAAGTGAAACCAATAATGGTGTGACCATAAGGCAACTATGGTCGACATCAATTGACAACTTCTCAGCTATTTCAGGGAAATTATCCCTGATTGCTATCAAAGCTTTAGCAAGTTGAACTTCACCTTTCTTTATCTTTTCTTCGTGTTCATAAATAGCATGCGTTTGCGTCCTGAAATATGTAAATTTAACTTCTATTACTAGCAGTTGATTATCTTTGCATGCCAAGACATCTATTTCACCTGCTTCATAGTTCCAGTTTAAAAGAACTGTATATCCTCGACCTTCGAATAGTTCCCCTATTCTATTCTCCATATTTGTGCTGAAAGTCTTATTAAATTCATTCTTACGAATTAAGGCGTTCAAAAGGGATGTCTTTACATCTCCATGATAAAATTGGGGCAGAACAAAATATCCTGATTCTCCCGATTTGATAAATTGAACGTTTTCAAGAGCTTTTGAGTGAGGGGGATCTGAAAAAATTTCTAACGCAACCCCGCTTTCGTATATCCCTTGTTTAGCTTGGTAATATTCATCTTCCTGCATCATTTTGATCATTTCGGACTTTGATCTATAGAATACAGCGGACGGTGTTATCATTCTTAATCCTGAATTTCCGAACAATCTGTTACTCATTTCATAATTATCTTTATGCTTCATTTTGTAACAACTATCGAATTTACTCATGATGTGAAGAGTCAAATGCAAATCAATATCCGCTTTATCGAAGCAGACATGGTCTACACCAACCATATCGCGGACAAATAAAACACCACCAAGAACAGATAAAGCCTGCAAACGGCTTTCGTCATTAGGTGCAGTTTCATTGATCTCTATTGCGGCATCGGTAAGTTCATAAGCGGGAAGCAAAGAATAAAAGACATGTATCAACTCAAATTTATAATGAGTAAGCTGCCACTGTTCCCACTTTTTCTGTGAAGAAGGAAGTATCTTGAGACAGTCTTTATCACTGACAGTCCAATCTTTGAGACAGAAATTATTGATAACCTGCTCAACCTCAATTACCTGATCCCAATCTTTAAAGGCTTCAAAACAATCAACGGAATTATGCTTATTAAGTCTTCTTTGAATTGATTTGAGCGCAACTTCAATACTTTTCGCCCCTCCATACGCGCTATCAGCTATCCGAGCTTTGACTTGGGATATGCGGGATATCATTTCAATTTGACTAGACCGTTTATATTGAAAGGCTTGTTCAGAAGGAGCCTGTTCCTGCAAGATATCTAAGTATACGGCAAAACTTGCAATTAATGTTTCCCAACTAATTTTTTGCAACAGCCCATTATGCTTTTCAGCATTCAGCTTTGCTCTTAAAAGCAGCCCCTTAAGTACTTTTGAATTTTCCATTAATTGCAAAACAACAGTAGAATCATTATATCCAAGCTCTTCGCAGACCATCTTCCAATACTTATCATTTTTTATAAAATCATACCTTTTCAAATACTCGACTAAAGAATCTGGGGATTGTCTAAGCTCTTGAATACGAGTTCGCTTAAATTTTTCTTTTTTCGCCACGAGACTTCCCTAAAATTAAAATTGATATACAGGTTCATCGATCAACACATGTATATCGATAATCACACAGACACCAGACAAATCGACCGACGAGACTAGTACTCAAGCATAGCAAGTCCATTCTAGTGCGAAATATACAGATCGTGGAATTCTGAAGACATGATCATCATAATTAGTGACATGACAATCATCAAAAACACCCGACAGCCACATATGTTATTTTAACCTATCTAAACATAGAAGGCCGCAGTCGCTTCATCTCTTCAACGACAACGATTGGCCTTATCAAGGTATCAGGCATAATCTCATACAGCCAAACAGAATTCTCAGGATTCCAATCTTCTTCACTGGCGACCTCATCACAAAATTCAAAAAATAACCTTATTTCTGAAGGAAGATGAGGCCTCAACTGCTTGCACAGATTCAGACCATCTTCATGAAACTCTTCACAGTTTAGATCAAATTCAGGAATGTTCTGTACCTCGAACTTTCGTTGCCAAGCGCAAAAATCAGCTACTAATTTTTCAGGTATATCAACAGGCCCACTCCACCAAGTATCACTCGCAATATTGGGCCCGACTCCACTATTCTCATTCAAATCACGTTCCCAAGCCCAGGCCCCGCCCCAGTCGAGCATGATCGTAATAGCAATCGTCATAATTCACCCTACCCGCGCTTCCGAAAAGGAATAACCTTACCACCGTCCCCGCTATCACCAAGCATATCAAGAGCACAGCGGGCAGCATCCTCATCACCGTGCATATACCGTAACGCCATAGCCGGAACTTTCCAGCCCATGACATCCATCAGGGAACGTAGATCCAGTACCTTTGCCAATTCGGTAGCGACAGTATGACGGATAGTATGAAAGCTAATGCGGTCCAATCTATCTCGCCCTTCGTTAAATCCAAGCTTGTTAACGACATTAGCAAATGCAGTTGGAGCCTCATTGTATGGCCCCCCTCTACTATTCAGAAAGACCTTGTCTACAGGGCCTGTGCGCTGAAGCTCAGAGATGAGTTCCGCAAGCGGTCCTGAGATAGGGATACGCCGTGATTCAGCGTTCTTGGTCTTTTCAAAAATGACGTGCGTGGAACTGACATTGCGCCACTCAAGTTTAAAAGCTTCCCCTGCCCTACACCCTGTAAGAAACGCAAATTTGGTAATCCTCCACGCAGAAAAATCCTTTTCGTGCAATAGTGCTAATATCTTCTCTGTCTGCTCGAGACTAATAACAGCGAGCCTCCGATTACTATCTCCAGGACCAGTCACACCAATATCTTTCCCTGTAGGGGGAAGCTGCTCTACAACCCCGCGAGTATGGCAAAACTTGAGAAAACGCCTAAGCGTTCCCGTTACATATTCAATAGTCCGCGAGGACTTTCCTGCATCATCCAGTTCAGCAACAAGCATATCGAACTCAGAAGCCCCCACAAGTCTAACCAACACATCACCTAGCAACGGCTGTAACCAAATCCTAAAATGACTGTCCTCCTTCCCCCAAGATGACTTCTTCTTATTACGAGACGCATGATCGAGATAAGTAGGCCAGAATTCGCTCACAGTCACATCTTTTGCTTTCTCAACCTCTAAAGACCTCATTTCTTCAACAGCCAACTCACGCTTTTGCTTCAGAGTTTGCGGAAACACGCCAAGCAACTGATTTCTTTTTAGCTCTCCTAAAATACGAGCCGCATCATCAGCCCGCACACCATTAGATGCCCACCCTAAAGCTTCAGTCTTTGTTACTCCATTGTATTTGTAGGTTATTGTGTAATACCGATCCAACCGCACTCCATGCCGTCGAATATCATGCTCACGATAACGCACCCCCGGAAACTTCGCTTTCACCCACTTTGTTTTTGAAGCCATCACCCCTCCATATTTTGTACAACCACTGTACAACTTTTTTGAGTTAACAGCAATGTAAAGCAGTGATGAAGAATGAATATAAAAAGGATAAAGACTTTTAATACAAGCATATTTTATTAGGAAAAACCTATAAACAACAATAACAACATACATATTTATTAGGGACTTAAAATCCCTCGAGCTTCGGCTTGTGCGGGTTCAAGTCCCGCTCTGGGTACCAACGAAAACATAATAAAACCGGCTAATTGCATCGCAATTAGCCGGTTTTATTATTTGTAGCGTTTTTTCATAAAATCATTTTGGAGCCATTAGTGTCAAAAATTATCCCTAAGCGTTCTATCCAGATACTAATATTATAAAAATGATCTCTTATTTAGTCATTTTTTTCCAACCTAACAAAACAGCCTCTCCCCTCATCCAACTTTTCCCACACAGCTATAGAACTATTTTTTACGGTATGTCTGAACTTTATTACAGATCTGAGTTGTATAAAAAGATCTAATATCTTAGTCTAAAACTAATTAAATATGAAGAGCCTCTTAAACCATCTTCGTTAACAATAAGAATACAAACAATGAAACATAAAATTTTATTTGTAGACGACAATCAAAATATGCTACGAGGAATCAAAGCCATGCTGCACTCTAGAAGAAAAGAGTGGGCATGCCGATTCGCTTCCAACGGAGAGGATGCTGTTGAATTGATTCAGCAGGAATCATTTGATGCAGTAGTTTCCGACATCCGTATGCCTGGTATGAACGGTATTGATTTTCTTAAAATTGTCGAAAAAATCCAGCCCGCGACCATTCGTATAATTCTTTCCGGATATACTGAAATTCAAACACTCCTGAAATCGACAACATGCGCACACCAATTTATTAGCAAACCATGCAGCTCGAAAACCCTTATTGATACAATACAGCGCTTAATCAAATTGCGGCATATTCTTAATAATAATGAAATAAGTACCATGGTGGCCCGGTTAAACTCCCTCCCTGCTATTCCAGACTTATATTTAAAAATATGCACTGAACTGGAAAAAGAAGAGCCTAGTCTCGACCGCGTAGGAAAGTTTGTAGAAAAAGATCCCGGAGTCTCAGCCACAATACTCAAAGTAGTTAACTCTGCTTTTTTCGGTTTTTACAACACGATATCCTCCCCATCCCATGCTGTTACTCTGTTGGGAACTGAAGCCGTTAAAGGGTTGGTTCTCGGAGTTCATCTTCTGGACAAAATAGATTTATCATCTCTCGCTGGATATTCAGTGGATAAACTCTGGACTCATTCCCTCCAAACCGGCGACTTTGCCAAGGCTATCGCAACGTTAGAAACAACAGACAAAACCTTCATCAGTTCTTGTTATGTGGCAGGAATTCTTCATGATGTAGGCAAGCTTATCTTTGTAACCAATATGGAAAACATATATAAACCAGTTCTTTTAGAAGTCCGTAAAATGGGAGGTCCAATAAATTTAAACGAAAAAGACAAACTGGGAGTCAGCCATGCTGCAATCGGAGCTTACCTGCTGGGGTTATGGGGATTTCATGAAAACATTGTTTCGGGAGTATTTGACCATCATACCCCCGAAAATTCAGAAGACGGATTAACCGTTGCACTTGTGGTTCATGCTGCCAATACGTTGCAACACGAACTTTATTATCCAGACTCAAACTTTATTTTCTCACCTATCAATCTAGAATGGCTGGAAGCGCAAAGTTTAATGGAACGATTGCCAGAATGGGTGGCAGCATGCACTAAATTCATTAACATTAACTGAATAAAAAAAGGGATTACGGAATAAAGCATGACGATAAAAGAACTGTTAGAAAACAAGGATAAACCTGTTATTGCTGCGAACACAAACGGCATCATAACAAACATCAACGATTCCTTTACCCGAGAATTCGGATGGACCGAAAAGGAACTCAAAGGAAAACCACTCACCGCAATAATTCCAAAACCTCTGAGAGACGCACATCAGCTTGGCTTTTCAGCTTTCTTATCAACAGGTAAAGCATCTATCCTAGGTCAACACCTAGATTTAGAAATTGCAAAGGCAGATGGTACAATAGAGTTAGCAAGACATTTCATCATCAGTGAAATTGTTAATGAAAAGCACTCCTTCGCCGCAACTATTGAACCCAGCAACAAGGAGTGAAGTTATCATGAGCGAAGGCCAGGAAAACCTCATAATCGAGCTCCGATCGATTATTGGGCGCCTTGAGGCAGTATTAAGCTCAATAGACGAAGCTCTGTTATGGACAGATGAAGAAGGGAAAGCCAAATGGTGCAATGACAGCTTCGCTAAACTAATAGGACTCAAGCGAATTTTCATCATGGGAAAATCCGTAACGGATATTTTCCACCTTTGCCTGAGAGGTCAGAAATTGCCGAACGAAGCTCATCCTTTGTTCCTTGCTTTATCCCAAAAAAGAACACAACAGGGTGACTATACTTTTGGCCCCAGCGATATCCCATTGTTTGTAAAAATTCAATATCTTGATATGAAAGAAACTCCGCCAAGCACCATCATGCTGGTAAGAGATTCTTCTCAAGAAAAAGAACTAGAAGAAGTCAGACTTCAGGGCGCGGCACTTGCAGCGGCGGCTGACGCAATAGTCATTCTTGACATTAACGGACGTGTACATTGGATAAACAAAGCGTTTACTCGAATGACCGGATACGATTATGATCATATTTACGGGAAAACTCTCAGCCTGATCAAATCAGACATGCAATCCAAAGATTTCTACCGAGAAATGTGGGGGACCATGCTTTCAGGATCACCTTGGTCTGGGGAACTCATCAATCGCCGCAAGAATGGTGAACTCTACCACGAATATCAAACTGTAACCCCTGTAACTAATTCAAAAGGTAAAGTTACAAATTTTATTGCCATAAAGAACGACATTACTGAGAAAAAGTTAGCTCAAAAATCTCTTGAAAACAGAGAGGCCAAACTCTCGGCACTATTTAACGGAATCATTGATGCCATAGTCACGGCAGACTCAACAGGCAAAATTGAAACAGTTAACCCTGCTGCTGAAAAAATATTCGGCTACGCCCCGGGAGAACTTGTTAATAAAAATGTTCGAATCTTAGTGCCTCCAGAACTCAGACCTGACCATGACAGCTATATAAAGCGATACCTCGACACAAGAATTCCACGTATAATTGGTATAGGCCGAGAAATAGAAGCGGTACGTAAGGACGGTTCAAGGTTCCCAATCGAACTTTCAATCACCGAAATTATTACGGCTGACTCAACTATGTTCGCAGCCATAGTTCGAGATATTTCTGAACGAAAACGACAAGAGAAAGAGCTTTCTCTTTTAAATGAAAAACTTGAGCAGAGGGTTCGAGAGCGCACGATAGATTTAGAGAACAAGACGCTTGAGCTAATGGAAGAAGTTGTAGAGCGAAAGCGTGCAGAAATGCAGATCAGGCAAAATAGCGAACTTCTCCGATCACTGCTTGATGGAATTTCTGCTGCATTCATAATCCTAAATCTTGAAAAAAGAACTATCGTTGAAATTAACGGGGTCGCTGAAAGCATGTTCGGTCTTTCAAAAAATCAAATTTTGAATAAAAATTGCGATCAAATTTTCAAAGTTCAAGGAAGCCTTCTCAAAACAGTTTGTCCTAATTCAATAGAAGGAGAAGCCCTTTCTGAAACTTATGTTCTCAACGCAAAAGGTGCCACTCTTCCTGTTGCACGACATGTACTTCCTATAACAATAAAAGAAACACCTCATTTAGCATTGCTTCTTTTTGATATTACCGCCCGGAAAAATCTCGAACACAAACTGGCAAGAGCACAAAAACTTGAATCCATAGGTAGACTGGCGGCAGGAATAGCTCACGAAATCAACACTCCAATCCAGTATATCGGAGATTCAGTCCAATTCATAAAAGAAGCTTTTAATGACTTTCTGAAATTGTCCGAAATCGAAGAAAAAATAATGGAGTCATGCAGAAAGTTCGAAGACTTCAAAGAAATCATGAAAAGTAGAGATCAGGTTGCCGAAGATGAAGATACTGACTTCATCATGAATGAGATACCGGAAGCATGCACTAGAGCCCTTGAAGGCGTTGAGCTAGTGGCAACAATTGTCAGGGCTATGAAGAATTTTTCTCATCCTGGAGAAAGTTCGAAACAACTAACTGACATTAACAAAGCCATAACAACAACTCTAACTGTAGCTCGCAACGAATGGAAATATGCGGCAGAAGTAGACCTTCAACTAGAAGACATCCCTATGGTTATGACTCTTCAGGGAGACATTAACCAAGTATTGCTGAACATAATTGTCAACGCGGCTCACGCTATACGAGATAAACATGAACAGCTTGGTAAAAAGGGCGAAATAACAATTGCGACAACCAAAGAAGATGGCTTTGTTGCAATAAAGATATCCGATAACGGAACAGGCATTTCTCCTGAAATATTAGATAATATTTTTGACCCCTTCTTTACTACTAAAAAAGTTAGAGAAGGAACCGGACAAGGTCTTGCCATCGTTCATGATATAATCGTGAGTAAGCACGGAGGCAGCATCGATGTAGATTCTAAATGGGAAGCCGGAACAACTTTCATCATCCACCTTCCATTGGAAGCAACCGCATAGCAACTGAGACGCTTAAAAAAACAGGAATAAGAGGATGGAAAAATCCAGAATTCTATTTGTGGACGATGAAATAAATTTACTAAAATCTATCAAAGCAATGTTCAGAAAACAGTATTCCGTTGATATCGCAGAAGGACCTGAAAAGGGAATTAAGATGATCAAAAATGGAAATAAATATGCTGTCATTATTTCCGACTTAAAAATGCCGGGCATGGACGGCATCGAATTTTTACATCGAGTTCAAAAAATCACCCCTGACACAACTCGCATAATGCTCACGGGACACGCGGATGTGGAGGCTGCGACTCTGGCGGTGAATAGAGGGCATGTATTTCGCTTCCTCACCAAGCCGGTACAAGCCGAGGAGATGCGCCGGATTCTTGATGCCGCGATAAAACAGTATTCACTTGTGACCTCGGAAAAAGAGCTTCTTCGCGGGACACTAAGAGGATGCATTCGAGTTCTGACAGATGTGCTTTCAGTCGTTAGTCCTGAAACATTCAGCCTAAGCCAACGTATCAAAAGACTGGCAGTAAAAACGGCTGAACGCCTTGGTATTCGTAATACCAACCAGCTTGAATTGGCTGCGATGCTTTCTCAATTAGGATGCATATCCTTAAGCGAATCCACCTTGCATAAAATTCACTCAGGTGAAGAGCTTACAGAAATTGAGCAAAAAGAGTTTGAATCCCACCCATCCATATCGGTAAAACTTCTATCAAATATTCCAAGACTGGATCAGGTTATCGAGATAATAAGCAAACAAAATAAAAGTGCTGAAGATTTTCCAGACATGCCCTTTGAATCTAAAATAATTAAAGCCTGCCTCGACTTTGAAACATTTAGAAGCAAAGGATTTGACTCATCAACAGCCTTTTCTGAAATGAAAAAAAACATCGAATGGTATGATAAAGATATAATTGAATCATTAGAAAGCGCAGCCACAATTGAAAGTCACTATGAGCAAGAGATGCTACCTGTTTCAAGACTTAAACCCGGAATGATCATGAACCAAAACCTAAGTACCCCCACAGGAGTTTTGATCATAGCAAAGGGGCAGGAAATCGGAGATGCGATCCTTGCACGACTAAATAATATTGCACGGAATAATAAACTTTCAGATCAAATTAATGTTCTAATTAGCAAAAAAACTTTCAAAAAAAATTAGCAAATCAACCACCACCTGCTTATATTTATACTTATTTTTTTATTTAATAGACCTGCGACCATAATTTAATATATAATAAAAATTACAATCACTCAGCTAATCTACCACAGCGGGGAAAAGATGAAACAGAGGGTCCTTTTCGTAGATGACGACAAAAACATCCTTGCCTCCTTCCGAAGCCTTCTTCGCAAGGAGTTCATTGTTGATACAGCTTCTCACCCAGAAGAGGGGCTTGCTATGTTCAAAGAAAAAGGACCCTATCCTGTCGTTGTCTCGGACTTAAAAATGCCTGACATGAACGGCCTTACCCTGCTTTCAAAAATCAGCAACTTAAATGAAGACACTGTAGGCATTATCCTTACAGGGCACGCAGATTTAGAAGCTGCTGTAACAGCTCTGAATCAAGGATATGTCTTCCGCTTTCTTACTAAGCCTTCTGACAAAGAAACCATTGTAAATGTAGTTAGCGCCGGACTTGACCAATACAATCTAATCACAGGTAACAAAGAAAAAGAGCGGATAATAAAGCAAGACTTAAGAGCGGCTGCTTTTATTCAAGAAAGTTTTCTCCCTCATGAACGGGCTGACATTGAAACTCTTTCCCTTAACTGGCTATTCAAACCCAGTGACTATGTCGGTGGAGACCTGTTCGATTTGATCCATCTCGACAAAGACAACACCGCTTTCTATATCATGGATATCAGTGGGCATGGAGTTTCTGCGGCGCTAGCAGCTGTATCAGTGTCCCTTCTGTTGGCACGTTCCGGCCATCTCACCAATTCCGAAACAGGCGAGATAACGCCTCCTTCTGAACTTCTGCTACAACTGGATAATGATTTCCCAATCGAACGATTAAATAAGCATTTCACTATGTTTTACGGGGTAGCAAACTCTGCTCGCAAGACTCTTCGTTACAGTAGTGCCGGACATCCTCCACCTATTCTGCTTCGTAGCAACGGAGCTCTTGAATACTTGGAAAAAGGGGGCAGTGTAATTGGTATGAATTCGGGAATTCCATTTGAAGAAGATGAGGTTCCATTCAATCCAGGAGACAGACTGCTCAGCTTTACCGATGGAGTATCAGAGTATCAGTCCCCTTCTGACGAAATGTTTGAATTGGAGAGATTCATTACTCTGGTCCAGGAATATCGAGACATGCCATCCCGTGACATACTTGATCGTATTTATGAAAAAATGATGCAATTTGGAGAAAATCGTCCACCTCAGGACGATGTTACAATCTGCTGCCTCGATTTTAAACAAGAGAGCGAAAAAAAATGAACGCTCTGTCACAAAATATTTTTCCCGAGCTAGCTGCAAGAATGGGAAAGGAAGCCCTTTCCCGCCGCTTAATACTTCAAGTTGAGCATTCCGCGACATTATACGGCAAAGGCAACGGACATGTGCATCTAGAAAACCTAGAAGGTTTTACTCGTTTTGTTGGCTCTGTATTAAAACTATCCGGCATGGCCGAACGCGGAAAACGCAACAGCCTTAAATTCAGGACAGAAAAAAACACTATAGAATTACCTGAACTTCCCAGCTCTTTTAATGGATTTAAAATATTGCACCTTTCAGACATCCACATCGACGGATTTACTGACAATGGAGCAGCTCTAATCTCATTAGTAAAGTCACTGAAATACGACCTGTGCGTATTAACCGGAGACTACCGGTTTCTTACTCACAATACATATGAAAAATCTTCGATAGGAATGGAACGGCTAATAGAAAACATACACTGCCCTCAAGGCATTTATGCGATATTGGGAAATCACGATTTCATTGAGCAAGTTCCAGCTCTAGAAAAGGCAGGAGCAAAGGTGCTTCTAAATGAACACACTCTCATCGAAAAAAAAGGTGAACAACTATTTCTTGCCGGAGTGGATGACCCTCATTTTTATGGATCTCACGACCTTGAGCGAGCACTCCAATCAAGGCATAATAAAACCACCACAATTCTACTCTCACACTCGCCAGAGTTATTCGCCGAAGCAGCACAATCAGATGTGGACCTCTACCTTTGCGGACATACCCACGGAGGCCAAATCTGCCTCCCCGGAGAAATCCCCCTCATTACTCATGCGGCGTGTCCCCGCAGAATTACTGCCGGCCGCTGGGAATATGGAAAAATGATAGGCTACACCTCACGAGGAGCAGGATGTTCAGGTGTGACGGCAAGGTTCAACTGCCCACCGGAGGCGACCATCCATACCTTGCGTAAAGCGAATTCAGAAGATTCGACCGGAGACGGAGCATGAAACCTGAATTCAACATAACTGAAAGGTTCGGTTCCGACCTGAGTAATCTTTCCATAAGCGCAGCAATGGTGAAACAATGTCAAAAAGCTCTTTCACTGCCAGACAACATTGCTCAGAAAATTGATCTTGCTGTATCGGAAGCAGTGTCCAATGCCATTCGGCATGCAGAAGCTTCGAAAGAAGATGGAATTGTGCTAAGTATCAAACTTAAAGGACAGAATCTTATCATTTGCGTGGAAGACAACGGTCCCGGATTTGATTTCGACAGCGTTGCGGAACCAGATTTAGAAAACCATCCTTCGGGTGGGTACGGGGTTTTCCTTATCAAGCAAGTCATGGACAAGGTTGAATATAAACGAGTTGAAAAAATAAACGAGCTGACTATGACCAAAAAAATCGCAGCCAGCGAATCGGAGAATTAGGAAATGGAATATCTTCTGGTTCTAGTTTCAGTCATGATGACAACACTCGGGCAAATATTTCAAAAACTTGGTGCAATTCGCATCAAGTGCGAAATGGCTGAGGGGAAAGGTGTTGTGGCAGCTGCGACCAACATCCACATATTTATGGGAATCGGGTGCCTCGGACTCGGGGCCTTTCTCTGGCTGCTTGTATTGTCACGTATGGAACTAAGCCTTGCTTACCCCATGCTGAGTCTTGGATATGTGCTAGTAACAATTGCCTCAAAATATCTTTTCAAAGAAGAAGTTCCACTGCATCGCTATGCAGGCATAGCTATTATCATATTCGGCATCATCCTTATTTCAAGAAGCTGAGAAGGAACATATGAAATCATACATGCTTGTAATCTTATCTGTTGTTCTGGGTGTTATAGGGCAACTTTTTATGAAAAAAGGGATGCTGGTTTTAGGACCACTCACAAACCCGGATTTGATGACATTTTTCCACATAATATTTCAACCGTGGGTTTTCTGCGGACTCACAGCTTATGGGATGGCTATGGTTTTGTGGGTTGCGGTACTTGGCAGACTAGACCTCAGCTACGCTTATCCACTCTTAAGTTCTGGCTACGTGCTTGTGGCACTTGGTTCGTGGTGGATGTTCGGAGACACAATTTCAGCATCCCGCTGGGCAGGAATTATTGTCATTTCAGCCGGAGTCGGCCTTACAGCAAAGAAATGAGGTGTTAACATGAATAATTGCGAAGAAAATATTTATCTTTCAGTTGTTATCCCTGCTTACAACGAGCAGGAGCGGATTGCTGATACACTTTACACAATAAAAGAATTCCTATCCAAACAACCATACAAGAGTGAGATCATTGTTGTGGATGATGGAAGCAGGGACTGGACAACAGAAGTGGTTAAGACTGTGGACATCTATGGTAGCGAGATGAAAGCCCAACAAGTCAGTGCCATCATGGAAAATGTTAAAAACGTTGGTAAAGGATTTTCTGTCGCAAGAGGTATACTCCGAACATGCGGAAAATACATTCTCTTCTCAGACGCGGACCTTTCAACCCCAATTGAAGAAATAAATAAACTGCTACCGATTCTTGAGCAAGGTTGCGAGGTAGTAATAGGTTCACGTAAAATGAAAGAGTCTGAAGTGGAGAAAAAACCTTTTTACCGAGAACTGATGAGTATTTTTTTCAACTCTGTTGTCGGTCTTTTTGCCATTCGGGGCATAAAAGACACTCAATGTGGATTTAAAGCTTTCCGCAGCGAAGCGGGCAAAGAAATTGCGAACAGACAAAAACTCTACGGTTTCAGTTTTGACGTAGAACAATTGTTTATTGCCCGTAAATTAGGATATTGTATTAAGGAAGTTCCAGTAAAATGGAGTCATGCCGAAGGATCAACAGTAGACCCAATAAGAGACTCTATCAGGATGTTTATTGACGTTATGCGGATACGTTTTCTGCATCGCGGAAAAGTATAATTTTATACGGAATTAACAGACAATCTGCAAAAGGAGTAAACTCATGATGAAACTCGATATTAAAAATCAGCAAGATATCTGTATTATAACACCGGGAACTACGCGTCTTGACGCAAGCACGGCTGTTGATTTCAAAACAGCTCTTCTGAATCTTATTAAGGAAAACAATATTCGCATCCTGCTCAATCTGGAACAAGTCGAATTCATCGACAGTTCAGGACTTGGGGCCATCATTTCTGCCCTCAGACAGGTCGGAGTAAAAGGAGACATTAAACTCTGCAACGTAAACAAGCAGATTATGGAATTACTTAGACTAACAAAACTCGATAAAATTTTAGATTCATTCGAAAACGAAAAAACAGCTCTTGAAGGCTTTTAGAGAAACGGGATATGAAGGAATTCTACTTCTCAGAATTTGAACACAGAACACCCTATAAACCCGTTCCTTTTTCGGGCGGCAGACAGTTTCTATATCAATATCTGGCTACCATAAATATAGCTATGGGAGTCTGGTACTTTCACTGGCGTTGGTTTTACTCTCTCAACACCGAAGCTCTTTGGTTTTCAATTCCGCTTGCACTGGCAGAAACTCTTGCTTTCTTAAGCACAACCCTTTTCATCATCAACCTTTGGGCTTACCGAGATGAAACGCCGAAAGCCCCTCCGTCAACAGTTAATGATATTCTTTTGGAAAAGGATAAACAACCTGTCGACAGGCCTATCATCGTAGATCTTTTTCTACCAACTTATACAGAAGACCCCGAACTGGTCCGCTACAGCATACGTGATTCCAAGGCCATCACCTATCCGTACCCAGCTGATATCCGTATTCATATTCTAGACGATGGCAAAAGAGATGAAATGCGACAAGTCGCTGAGGAGGAAGGGCTTAACTACATCACCCGCGATGATAACCGAGGGTTCAAAGCCGGCAATTTACGCAACGCCATGGAACAGACTTCCGGGGATATCATTGTCATTCTTGACGCTGATACCCGCCCTTTCCCTCAATTTCTGGAGCGAACTCTAGGGTACTTTAAAGACCCTGACGTTGCGTGGGTCCAAACACCGCAATGGTTTTATGATATTCCGGCTGGAACTACTCTGGAAAAATGGCTGGGTAAAAAGATAGGACGCCTCGGTTCCTTCTTTGGAAGAATGATTGAGAAAGTTGTCGGCCCTATAAACATAGGTCGCGACATTTTCGGAAGTGACCCCCGTATGTTTTATGACTGTATCCTCCGAAAACGCATGAACTTTAATGCATCCTTCTGCTGCGGAGCTGGTTCCTTACATAGACGCGAAGCTGTACAGAGGGCTGCGCTCATCCGTTATGCTGAGGAAATAGAACGTCACGCAGACCACGCCACTAGGGACACTGCTGATCCAGAACTCGCCGAAGCCATGCGTTTTGGCGCCATCAGAGGGTTCATGAGCGAGACAGAAGTTACTCCTTATAAATATCACGTGTCTGAGGATATTTATACATCAATGCTTCTTCATGCTGACCGGTCCAGAAGATGGAAATCCATTCATCACGCGGAAGTACTTTCAAAAATGCTAGCACCTCAAGATATTGAATCATATCTTACTCAAAATTTTAAATACTCCAGTGGAACTTTAGACCTGCTGCGTAGAGACAATCCAGTATCTCTCCCCGGGCTATCTAAAGGTCAAAGGCTGATGTATTTTTCATCAACCTTTTCATATTTTGCGGCATTCTGGATGGTAATATTCTTAATTACTCCACCAATTTTTTATTTCACCAATATTGTGCCGGTAGACGGATTCAATCTGGATTTTTTCATCCATATTTTGTCCTTCCAACTTATCAGCCAGATAACATTTATGTTTGGGACATGGGGCGTGAACACCCTAAGAAATGTTCAATATTATATAGCTTTTTTCCCACTAAATATAAGGGCGATATGGACTGTTCTCAAAGGTAGTACTATCAAATTCAAAGTTACGCCAAAGAGAGGTGAAAGCAGAGCGAGACTGGACTTAGTCCGACCGCAAATTTTCATTATTGCTTTAAACTTTGCAGGAATATTCTGGTATATAGGAAGAATCTTCCTCGGATATGAATATGATCTGCTGGGATTCATAATTGCAACATTCTGGTCGCTTCTGAATATGTCCTCACTATTTGTAATTATACGTGCGGCAACCTGGAACTCACGCAGCAATCAACTGAAATAAAGTTATATAAGCATTGGAGACAACTATGAGTTTTAAGGGTGAATTGATGGAAATGCGAAGTCAAATTGCCGTCATATTGGGGCTTATCACAACAGGGATAATCATTTTTCTCCTGACAGATCTCAGCTACTTGCAAACCGAGCGGATTGTTACGGGAACAAATTCTGAGGGGAAAGCAGTTCCGGCAATTACGTTCACTGCAGACATTCCCCTTGCCGCTCACCGTAACTTAACAGCAGATGAGCTTAAAACAGCTAAGACCGCCTGGACGTATTTTGAAAACAACTGGAACCCTGAAACCGGACTAGCCGATTCAGTTTCCGGATTTCATTTCACGACTCTATGGGACACAGCCTCATATCTACTCGGGCTTATTTCAGCACATAAGCTTGAAATCATCAGTGATAACACTTTTCATAGCCGTATGACAAAAGCTTTGGATTCATTAGCTACAATCCCTCTATATAACGGAGAACTGCCAAATAAAGCATACGACACAAAATCTCTTTCCATGACAGATTACCAGAACCAGCCCTCTGAAACAGGTACAGGATGGAGTGCTATAGACATTGGAAGGTTGTTCGTTCCCTTCAACGTGATCATATACGAATACAGCCAATACACGCCTAAGGTGAGAAAAATAATCTCCCGCTGGAATTTTAGCCGCATGTTTATAAAGGGGCAACTTTTCGGTGTCACATACAAAAACGGCATAGAGCAACTTAATCAGGAAGGACGCTTAGGGTACGAAGAATATGTATCCAAGTCATTCGCACTGCTCGGATTCGATATAAGTGAAGCTTACAACTACTTAGACCACACTGGTTTTGTGGAAATTGAAGGAGTGAAAGTTCCTGTTGATATTCGCAGTTCTGCCCGCTTCGGTGCCCACACTTATGCTCTAAGTGAACCCTATATTTTAGACGGACTGGAATTCGGTTGGGATTATTTTTCAAATGAATTCTCTTACCGAATATACCTTGCCCAAGAAAAAAGATGGGAGAATACAGGAATACTGACAGCCGTTACCGAAACAGCTCTGAACGAAGACCCCTATTTTACATACAATACTGTCTTCGGCGAAGGAAAACCGTGGGCTTGCCTTACTTCCGAAGGTCTTGAATCTGCTAAGTGGAGAACTGTAAGCACCAAAGCGATATTTGGCTGGAACAGCTTATATGACACAGCATATACGAAAATGCTCCTTGAAAAAACTCTGCAACTCACCACAGATAAAAATGGATTCTATGCCGGAACTTATGAAAATGACGGTAGAATAAATTCAGTTAACACCTGTAACACCAACGGAGTCATTCTCGAAGCCCTGTGCTATAGAAAATTCGGACCATTCCTCCGGATTCAGGGTAAGGGGAATAAGAAATAATCATGTTCTCTGGCAGAGAATGGATACTTGCAGTGTTTCTGGTGCTATTATCAAGCACCACCTGCTACGGAGAAAATAAACCTTTATATATAAAAGATATTCCTAGTCCGGGGATGAAAACGCTTGGTCAAAAGAATAAAAGCTGGAGCTTTCTGGACATGATGGAAAGGTCATTTAAAATAGATACGGAGCGATTTAACGGCAAACAATCTTTCGGAGAAGTTCTGGCAAGGGAAATGTCCATAAACGTGGGATACACAACCGCCGTAACAAGCATTCAGCAAGCAAATAGCAACGGAAAATCACCTAAAGAAATCGTAAAACAAACTTTTACCGAAACAATTGGATTTAACGGACTTTCACCATATTACGGCAGAGTTACTTTCTATCAATATGCAGACTCGACATATCAACAAGGATATGAACCAGATTTCAGTTATAGCTTCGGGGTTGCAAACTACGCCCCGGACACACTTAGTATTGAATACTCGAACTACGGAGGCAACAGACTTTCCCCTAAAGTGGGTGAAGAATTTACTGACTTGAATCAGGGAACAATAACAACCACCTACAGGTTTGAAGTGCCTGAATCGGTCGTACGACTCCTGCACCCTGATGATGAAGCAAGAATTTTGGGATGGGCATCATATAATCTAACCCCAGAATACCAGCCTGGCAGATGGTGGAAACAATGGTTCGGGCTGGGTTTTTCTGTTCCAATATGGAATAATATCAGCATCTGGGCGCAGGGTAACCTTTATCCAGATTCATCACAGACAACAGCAGGCGATCCTGATTTTACATATGGATTCGGTTACTATGACTGGTCTCCCGGAGGATTTATTCTTGCCTTCAGCAGTTATGCTCCTAACGGTTTTCCGTGGGGGGATAGTAACAAAAAAGGAGACTTCATGGATGGAAGCGTATTTTTCGGTTATAATCTTGATCTTGAATCCATCTGGAACTTTTTCACAGGTAAGCAGAGTAGAACAAAATCAAAGCCAAGCAAGGCTCGTCCACCATGGGGACCAGGCTATATGGAATGGTGAGGATTAAATGAAAAAGAAAAGAAATCTTGTCAGACTATTGCAAGTAACCGCACTTGTTACGGTATTATTTTCCGTGTGCGGGTGTAAACTGCATTCACGTTCAGCAAGTGATGATATTTTCGCATTCAAAAGAGTTTCCACGAAACCTTCGCCAAGACATGCTGTCGCTACAGGTCACTTTTGGGAGCAAAAATCACCTGCGGTTCTTTCAGAAAAAGATACAAACAACGCAAAACAAGCATGGGCTTATTTTGAACGCACAATATTTCCAGAAACAGGCTTACCGCAGGGAGCTGTCGGCAGCGACACCCTGACCATGTACAATATAGCCGGATATCTGGCAGCACTGACATGTGCTAAAAGGCTTGAAATAATAGACAACATTTCTTTCCACACTCACATGACCAAATTAGTTACATGGCTTAATTCCATGCAATTAAACTCAATTGGAACTCCCAACACGTTCTATAACGCTCGAACCGGACAAATGATCCAAAATAATGGACAGCAGGGTGAGGATGGACATTCTGCCATAGACATTGGTCGCATGTTAATCTGGTTACGAATTGTCCGTAACGAATACCCTACCCATGCAGCAGCGATAGACAGAGCGGTGCTACGATGGAATTTCAGAAAAATGCTTGACGCCGAGGGACTCCTTTATGGAGCATATAAAGACAATTCAGGACAGCTGAAATCTTATAGACAAGGCCGATTAGGTCCATTGCAATATGCGGCAAAAGGTTTTGCTTTATGGGGCTTCAATGTGAAAGCTTCCATGCTTACTGATCATTATTCAATGGTAACAATTAATGAAATCCTCCTTCCATTTGATAATCGCCCTATCAAAGAAGCCGGACTCCCGCGCTCGCAAGGTGAACCTTTTCAGATTGGTGCAGTTGTAACTGGCAGTAGTCTGCTGGGCGGAATAGAAATGGGATGGTTGACCCCAGTCTACGGAATGGAAAACACCTTATGGCCTGAAGATGAAACTTCCCGCCAACTGGCATCGGCATCCTATGAAGTTCAACAATCCCGATATGAAGTAGAGGGATTACTGACAGCACGGACAGATCACAATCTTGATCACCCTCCATATTTTGTAATAGATTCAGTCCTTGCGCTCGGAGAACCTTTTGCCACAATAGACAAATCTGGGAAGAGCCACCCCGAACAAGCGTGCGTTTCCACTGGGGCCACATTCCTACTTTGGGCCATGTTCGATACACCATATACAGACCTGCTCATGAACGCGGTTCCGGATATGTTTGACAGTTACGGCGGATGGTATGCGGGCTATTACGAAGATAGCGGAATACCGAACAAATCAATTTCCCTAAATGATAATGCCGCAATTTTAGAAGCACTTACTTTCGTCCATTCAGGCATACTTTACAGAGATTCAACCATACCCGGCTATTGGGAGCTGACTCTCAAAAGCGAATCATTTGAATCACTGGGACTCCCGCCGTCGAAATTCCAAACAGAATTTCAACCATTGCTACCTTTGGCAAAAGCGGAGCCGATGCCATGAGAGTAAATTTCATAAAATTAATTTCAACAGTCATGCTCTTCGCATTTGTAATTTCTGGATTTGCAGCCATGTTTCCCGCAAATTTAGAAGCTGATTTCAAGCCAGCAGTTAAACAGGTGCCAAGGCAAGGGCCGCTCACACCTAGAGAACAAAAATGGGCTGAAACCGCATGGGATTACTTTAAAAACAATGTTAACCCGCAAACCGGACTTGCTGGAGCACAGCCGAACTACTCCCCTTTCACAATGTGGGACCTTTCAGCACATATAGCCGCGGTAGTTGCAGCTAAAGAGCTTGGTATTATTGATAGCAAAGATTTTGATTCGCGCATTAGAAAAATTGTTTCATGGCTGAATGTCATGGAACTTTTCAGGGGAGACCTGCCCAATCAGTTTTACAGTGCGGACAACGGCGCAATGGTGGACTGGTCTAATCAACCTGGTGCGCTGGGATGGTCAGCTCTAGATTTAGGCAGACTACTTACATGGCTGAAAATTCTAAAAGAACGCTACCCGGAGTATGCAGAACAAATTGATAAATCCGTCATGCGCTGGAACTGGTCCAAACTTATGGACCGACAAGGCATCATGTTCGGGGCAAGTTACTATCAAAGAGATGAAAACAATCTGATCCACTACGCTGAAGGGCGCCTCGGATATGAAGAATATGCTGCGAGAGGATTCGGACTTTGGGGAGCAGACACAACGACTGCTTCCAAAATTGATCCATACTCAACCATAACTATATACGGAGTTCCAGTTCCTTTTGATGCTCGGGACCCTGAAAATGAACATGCACCGAACTTCGTGGTAACAGAAAATTACGTTCTTGACGGAATTGAACATAACTGGGACCTGCCCGGAGATCGCAATACCAATGTGAACCGCCATAGTGATCCTATGCAGGCTAAATTTGCTTGGAATGTATATAAAGCTCAAGAATCACGTTTTTTAAATACTGGAATACTTACCGCCAAAACTGAAGATGCCGTCGATAAGGCGCCCTACTTTATCTACGATACAATTCTAGGACAGGGAATCCCGTGGGCAACGCTAAGCCACGAAGGAACTCCGATGCCGGAACTCTCCAGCCTGAACACCAAAGCAGCTCTAGGCCTGTGGGTTCTCTTCAAATCTGATTATACAGACCTTCTGGCAGAGGTTGCCTCCACCATGTACGAACCGGGTAAAGGATTCTATGTGGGCCGTTATGAAAAAACGGGGAAGCTCAATCACGCCATTACCTTGAACGGAAACGGTGTAATCCTCGAAATATTACTCTACAAAACTCAAGGAAAGTTGCTGAAATATAGTGATAGCAAAAGTTACTGGGATAAATTCTTTAAAAGTAATTCTCTGCCATCTAAAGCTCTGCCACCATGGAAATATCAACCTTACATAACCATACACAAATATGACCCTTGATGGAGATTTCATGATTCATCGTAAAGCCGCAATATTTCTAATTATGCTCTTTCTGCTTCCAATGCAGACAGGGTGCGGCGCTATTTATGAAAATGTAAAATGCGGGTTTTCTTCTCCATATGATGAAAACGAACTCGTGCTGACGCAATGTAATATACTGTCCGATAGAGGACAGCTCTTTGCGGAGGTCGCGTGGACATATTTTGAAAAAAACTACAATACCGGAACCGGACTGGTAAACGCGGCCGAAAACTATCCCTACACTTCTGTTGGAGAAATCGCGGCCTATCTTTCAGCCATGATTTCAGCACATCGCATGAATATTCTGGATGAAAGATCTTTCTGCCAAAGGGTAACTAAACTGATTGAATGGCTCAATGCCATGGAGCTTTATGCCGGAGAATTGCCCAACCTGATTTACAACACCAATACAGGACGCATGGTCGGGTTTGATATGAAACCGGGTTCAGCTGGATTTTCCGCACTGGACATAGGACGAC
This sequence comes from Maridesulfovibrio ferrireducens, assembly GCF_016342405.1. Taxonomy (NCBI): domain Bacteria; kingdom Pseudomonadati; phylum Thermodesulfobacteriota; class Desulfovibrionia; order Desulfovibrionales; family Desulfovibrionaceae; genus Maridesulfovibrio; species Maridesulfovibrio ferrireducens. The sequence goes on from NZ_JAEINN010000024.1 coordinate 21,877, forward strand.
TGCTCACATGGCTTAAAGTTTTAAAATCAGAATACCCGCTTTTTGCAGAAGGCGTAGACCGCGCAGTATTGCGTTGGAACTTTTGCCTTGCCATATCAAGCGATGACACGCTTCGAAGCGGACGCACTGTAAACGGGAAAACAGAATTTATATACGAAGGCAGGCTTGGATGGGAAACTTACGCCGCAAGAGGATATGAATTATGGGGGCTTAATGTCCGCTCCTCTGTCCCTTCTCCATTGCGGTATATTGAAATTTACGGACACAAAATACCATATGATCCACGAACTTCAATATCCACGGGAGTGCCAGTATATTTAACATCCACACCTTTTTTACTTGAAGGCATGGAGTATGGATTCTCTGACACTGGAATGCCGGAAAGTCACCCGACCGGAGATGACTCACTTGAAAGGTCCAAAATAGCAAACGGTGTCTATAAAATTCAAGAAGAACGTTATCGCCGCGAAGGTATAATGACTGCCAGAAGTGAAAACGGTGTCGACAAACCACCATACGCAGTCATCGGGACCATTACCGCAGAAGGGAAGCTCTGGCCGACCATTTCCCGCTCTGGAGAAATGAATTATGATCTAGCGGTTTTTTCAACCCGGGCTATTTTCGGAATGTGGTCGTTGTGGAACACAGAATACACGGACTTCATTATGGCTGCAGCAGCTTGTTGTTTCTTTGAAGAAGGACGCGGATGGCTTGAAGGACGATATGAAAAAAATTGGAGAATAAATCGGGTAATTGTACTTGAAACAAACGCTATGGTGCTGGAATCTTTACTTCATAAACTGACAGGACCGCTGGTACGGGTAACTAAAGAACCAAGTTTCATTGATTTCTACATTCGCAAGGAACTACCGATGAGTGATTATCCTAGATGTTTACCAGGTAGAGAAAGGGAGGATTCATAACATGAAATTCTTCCGCATTCTTATAACAACCTTCGCTATATGTTTGATGAGTGCAATATCTGCAGTTGCAGCTTTCGACGGACTGGGCCAACTCGTTTCCAGCCCTACATTTGCTGAAGCGGTTGCCCTCTATAAAAATGGAAAATTTGAGCCATCAGCCATGATTTTACAGGATCTTGCTGAAAACATGAGAGGACTCTCGCCGGAAGTCAGTGGAATAGTCTTTGTCATGGCCAGCCGTGCAGCTGAAAATGCCGGAAATGCGAGAGCCTACGAATCGTGGGGAATGGCCACAGCCCGCTTTGCAAGAGCCGGAATGTCGTGGGACGAAGTCCGCAAAAATCTAGATCAACAACTTGAAATGGCTAGACTCGGGGCCGCCGGACCTGCACCGGTTGGGGCAGGACAAGCACCCGGCTTTGCGGGACCGGCAGTAAGTCTTCCCCCTGAGGCAGGACGTATGGCTACAGCGTGGGAATTATTCGGTCTAAAAAACTACATTAGACCCTCCACGGGACTGCGAAGAGAAAAAACAGCCGATCAGATATGGAACAATATGGGCGATGCAGGGCAAGGACCTGTTACTGTTATTCCTTATTCTGAAGGAATATGGGGACACGCTCCGACTAACCGTCCACAACCTAATCCAAATATTTCCGGGATAAACAATCCTCTAATTAGCAAGCCAACAGCGGTGCCCAGAAATCACAGTTCAGCCGCAGCAGCAGCTACAATAGCCGCGGCCAGTGACTCAACAAACTCGAAACCTGAGTTGAATGAGACCTACCGAGATGCAGCCAGACTTGCATGGAGCTATTTTCAGCGAAATTACCAATCATCCACAGGTCTATACAACGGACTGGACTTATACTCAGTTACTACAGTCTGGGAAATTGGCTCATCACTTGCAGCGCTTAACGCTGCCTATGAATTAGAACTTATACGTACCGATGAATTTAAACAGCGTGCAGGATTAATGCTTCAAACACTTTCATCAATGGATCTGTATAACAACGAGCTGCCTAACAAACTTTACTTTGCCGAGTCGGCAAGAATGGTTGGTGAAGACCAAAAACCTACTTCGTCTGGAATTGGATGGGTTGGGCCAGATGTGGCTAGATTACTCTTATGGCTCAAAAAAACAGCAACACTGCACCCAGAATTTAAACCTACTATTGAAAATATTTTCAGAAGGATGCGCACAGAAAGGCTGGTCACAAACGGAGTGATCTACAGCATGAATGTTTATGCAGGAAAGGAAATTCCAACGGCAGTCAGTGGATTCGGTTATGGCTCTTACGCAGCTGAAGGCTTAAAACTTTGGGGCTTTAATGCATGGTCTTCAGGTGATTACCGCAAAACTCTCGGCTATAAAGATATGTTGGGAGTAAAAGTTCCATATGATGAATCAGCAAAAGCCCTCCTCTCATCGAAGCCCTTTGTGTTAACCCTTATGGAATTCGGAAAAACAGGAAACGAACAGGATAAACTTATAAGACGTATCTATGAGGTTCAAGTTGCTCGTTTCAATAAAACAAAAACGATTACCAGTGCAAGTGATGGAAGGCTGGACCGCGCTCCGTGGTTTGCTACAAGTGCAATCATCTCCGAAAACGGGAATGAAACATGGCAATGCACCAGCCCGTATTCCGATAAACCTGTTGAACTATTTTGGTCATCCACAGCCATGGCTTTCGGATGGGACGCTCTTTACAATACAGCCTACACACGCATGCTAATCGAAAAACTATCCACCTTGAGTGAACAGGGTAAAGGTTTTTACGCTGGAAAATATGATACAGAAGGCACAAACAAAGCCATAACACTTGAGACCAATGCTTTAATACTTGAAGCCGCCATGTATCGGAAAATGTCAGGAATTATCGAACCTACGCCTAACAAAAATCGGAAATAGGGAGAACTGCCATGAAATTCATTAAATTTCTAATCCTTACAGCTACTTTAAGCCTAGTCGTGGCCTGCGCGAAAACTCCTACCCCCGAAAATCCGGCAGAACTTACAATCTTTGGCGACGTTAATCGCGTCTTCAGCGAAAACAACAAAGGGCTTGGAACTTTAGATGACTTTATGTCTATCCATCCTGAAATTAAAGTTAAAGTCATCCCCGAATATGATGAGTGGCAAATTCATGAAAAATCTCTAAAAGTAATGAAAGATCCTACAGCAGAACAACCAGACATAATAGAAATGCCTGGCAGCTGGGTTGCAGCTTTCACACATGACAAACTTCTGATGCCAATCGGTTCATGGTTCAACAAGCTCCCAATCGCTGATCGCTCTGACTTCCTTAAACCACTCATTGCCGGATACTCCCAAAATGATGAACTCTACGGGCTTCCTGCTCTAGTCGGAGTCCAATACCTATACGCCCGCAAAGACCTCCTCCCTAAATCTGGAATGCCACACACACTTGATGAGCTGGTTACCACTTCTAGATTTATAAAAGAGAAGTTTGGGATTCAAGGCATTATATTCCCATCTAAAGGTCTTAACCTCTATAAATTTTACTACACTCTACTTCAAATTGAGCTACACGGACAAAAGTCAGAAAACAGGCTTGAAGCTCACAAATCAGCTTACAAAAATTTTGCTATACTGGTGAAGGAAAACCAGCCCGACTACGAGAAATATGACCATGCCACAGCTGAGGGAGAATTTCGCTCAGGACGCGCAGGATTATCCATAAACGGCAACTATGTATGGTTCCTTTTAAGCCAAAGCGCTGAGGTGGGCTTTCCTGTCCACCCGAAAGATGTACTTGTAGACTTTCTGCCAGTTGCTAACGAATCAGACAAGAAACAGAACCATATATGGACCAGAGGGTATACCATAAACAATAGAACCAAGCACCCAGAGCAGGCTCTACAGCTGTTACATTTCCTTACTTCTGAACGCTCAGATTTCTACCGCCTAAAAAACAAATACATACTACCTGCCCGCAAATCAGCTGCCATATATGGAGCAACTCTTCCAGGCATGAGCCCTAAACCGACACAAGCCATGTATGAACAAGGCGAACAGGCTCCCGAAATAGTCAAAGTCAATCAATCGACTCCCGGATGGTATGGAACAGCCAGTGCAACTCTTGAACTTTTAAAAGAAGCACTAGCAAAGGGAATTCCAGCTGATTCTGTAGCTGAAAAAATGATTCAGATTGAAAAAGGTCTTTCAAATTAATAAGGAGCTGCCATGAATGACAAAGCCAAACACATAGACATTGCGTTATGGGCAATAATGTTACTTGCCACGATTTTAAGGCTTTACTCCATCGGCAGTGAAAGTCTTTGGATAGACGAAGGTCAGACCGTTGCTTATGCAACAAAATCCTTTAGTGGTATCATCGAGTACTGCGCTCGCGACGTTCATCCCCCGCTCTACCTTTTCATAATGCACATATGGACCGAACTTTTCGGAATATCTGAAATAGCTCTCAGACTACCGTCTGCAATCTTCGGAATTATAGCCGTATTCCTGACCTTCAAGGTCGGCGAAAAACTTATGAACAGAAACGCTGCGCTGCTTGGAGCTCTTTTCCTTGCAGTTTCATACATGGGTATAAATTTCTCGCAGGAAGCTCGCAGCTACACCATTTTGCTAAGTGCAATTCTACTCGCCTGCCATGGACTACTTCTTTTTATAGATAATCCGAGTCGCAAAAACTTTTTATACTATGCGGCAAGCATCGCTCTGATGCTTTACATCCATACATTCACAGTTTTTATAATTTTATTTCACCAATTGTACTTCATAACTAAGTTTACAATCACCCCCGGACATCGAGTTAAACGACTGATCGGCTGGATAAGTGTAAATATCGCGGCACTCATAATTTTTAGCCCGTGGCTATTTTTTTTAGTCAAACAGGTTTTAGCTAAACTCGGTGGGGAAGGACCAGGATCATGGGTTCCTGCACCAGATCTATTCACAGCATGGCGGACTCTTATACAGCTTGCTGGCGGATCCGCACCACTTGCAGCTGTAGCAATAGCCCTGAGTCTTTGCCTGATCTCCATCATAATCCCTTCGCTTAGAAGAATGGTAAAAATATCCAATCAGAACCAAACAAACAATTCCATGACCGGACTCTTCCTAGGGTTATGGTTTGCCTGCGCGGTAGCCACACCTTTCGTATTTTCTCTAATTCTCTCACCAATTTATGTAGAACGTTATGCTATCCAGTTTTTGCCAGGATTCTGCCTATTTGTAGGACTAGTCATAACTCGTATAGCTCCACCAGCCCTCAAAGTTACGGCTCTATGCCTTTTTCTCATGACAACAGCGCATGGACTGTGGCTGTACTACTCATCATATGACAAAGAACAGTGGCGCGAAGTTGCACAATACGTCAAAGACAACGTTAAACCCGGTGAAGCTCTGGTTCTGAGCGCCCCATGGATATATGAGCCTTTCGTATATTACTTTGGAGACGACGGAGATCCTAAAATATTTCCAGCTTTCAGCCATGTAGATTTAAAGAAAGAAACCCAACATTTTAATAATATATGGTTAATTCAGGCTCATGAGTTCTTTTCTGATCCTGACGGAAATGTCCCCGCACTTCTTTCGGAAAGCAGATTAGTAAAGAAGCACAAAGACTTTAAGGAAGGAATCAAAACCAACCCGATATTAGTTCATTTTCAATCCATCCGCGTAACCAAATATGACGCAGGAAAGATGCATGATTACCTCAGACAAGGAAATGTGATAGGAAGTAAAGCTTCTTCTGAGCAAAAAAACATGTTGGTGACAGGGCTACCGGATAGCCTGATTATAGAACAAACAGGTTTTAAAGTTACGCATAAAAACAATTCCACTGTAATAGAATCTGGACCAGACACAAGATTACGCTACAGATTCGATTCTCCGGCAAAAATTGGGGAAGGAGCTATATCTTTCAGAATTATGCCACAATGGAAAGACGACAATGAAAAACGCATGCTGTTGATGGCAAAAGGACCTAAATGGGACAAAGGGACTGTATTTCTAGAAGTCTCCCCTGAAAGAACACTTAGAGCTATCTTTTTCAAAGATGGATTCACAGGTATGGTAGAAGGCCAGCCAATACAGCTATCAAAAAATAAGTGGCACAATATTGCAATAGACTGGAACAGAACTTCCGCTTCTATTTATGTTAATGGCAATATCTACGCAAAAGGCGACCTTCCAGCTCCATTTCAATCAGACTTTAAAACGCTGCACCTAGGTGCAGATCATCAGAACCAGTTCCCAGCTCTCGGTGAATATGACGATCTCATGATATTCGACACACCTCTATCTGCTGAGGATGCACAGAAACTGTCTACTTCAGGGTCAGGACGGCCAATGTATTGGTATGACCTTGATTTACATGGTAGCAGAAACAGCACGGACACAGGTAAAGGTTTCAGTTCGGGAGAAGACCAGTTCTTCACTTCCGTAACGCCTAAAAGCACAGACAATAAAAACGCAGAAGGAAGTGCGTCCTTCACCTTCACACCAGACTGGTCAGCGGGCGACGGTAAACAAAGAATGTTGTTAGGTTTTTACGGAAAAGCTTGGAATATTGGATCAATGTTTTTAGAGAAAACATCCAAAGACTTTCTGCAACTTATCAGATGGGAAAACAGAAAACCAACATGCGTAGTTGGGCAGGAAATATCTGACTGGAAACAAAACGTACCTCATAAGATTTCCATCTCATGGAGCAATTCAGGAATCTCTATGACATTAGATGGAAAAACATTCAGTTCCGACTGTTCTCCAAAATCAGAGTCAGGGTTCGAGTCGCTGACAATTGCGAATGACGGTAGCGGAAATCTTCCATCTATGGGGAAATATGATAATTTTAAAATTGTTCCATAATGGACAATAAGCTATAGATATTAAAGAGCCTTTAAAAATGCGATAATTACAATAGAGCTTGGCTAATAATGATGGTTTATACAGGCCGACTCCCCACACTTAAGGAAACAATACACGACATCTACTCCCCTTAGAGAGACTTAACTATGAAAAACAATAAAAACGACAAGGCATCTTCAATGGAAGACATTCTTCAAGTAGCTGAAGAGTCTATTAAACAGATAATTGAAAGCGGAATACCTGAAGAAGTTATTATTGAGCAAATACAGAGATTTAAAAAAGGATTCCCCCACACAAGAATAATAAGACCTTGCACGCCCAATGATGGAATAGTGATAATTCAAAAAAAGGATCGAGCACGACTTATCAATAAATATACTCAAGCGGCAGCTACAGGACGAGTAACTAAATTTGTTCCGGCCTCTGGCGCAGCAACCCGTATGTTTAAGTCATTACTATCTGTTTACAGCCGTTCCGAAAGCAAGAGTTTTGAAATCTCTAAGGACGATGAGGACTATCGCGCAGTTCTTGTTTTTATAAACTCGCTCCACAAATTTGCATTTTATGATAAACTGAAAAATTTAATGAGAAATGATAGGCTTGACCTTGATGAGTTATGTGAGAAAATTGATTATCAAACTATCCTTAATTATACCCTCACATCAAAAGGTTTAAACTATGCGAACCTTCCCAAGGGGTTAATTCCATTTCACAGCTACTCGGATCATGTTCGGACCCCTTTTGCGGAACACATTGCCGAGTCCGTTGAATATACACAGACTAAGGATGGTAAAGTAAGTCTCCACTTTACCGTTTCACCACAACACCGTGAGGATATTGAGCGGCACGTATCTAGTGAACTAGAACACTATCCTAGTATTGATTTTGATATTTCATATTCTGAACAAAGAAAGCAAACAAATACTATCGCGGTAGACCTTTCAGACAAAGGATTTCGCACTCAAGAAGGGCACATACTATTTAGACCCGCAGGGCATGGAGCTTTGATAATTAACCTTAATGATCAGCAGAAGGACCTTATTTTTCTAAAAAACATAGATAATGTTGCTCCAGACAGGCTTAAAAGTGAAACATTCGAAAACAAGAAGGTGCTTGGAGGTTTTCTAATTGAACTGCAAGACCAAATCTTTAAATACGTCCGCATATTAAAAGAAGAACTTCCCAATTTAGAAACACTCACTTCGATTTCCAACTTTGCCATATCAAATCTTGGCATGATTATGCCGGATAATTATAAAAATTTAACCATAAAAGAGAAGGCTGACTGGCTCCTATTAAAATTGAACCGCCCCATACGAGTATGTGGCATGGTAAAAAACCTAGGAGAATCAGGAGGTGGTCCTTTTTGGGTAAAAGGAGCAGATGGACTTCCCGCACAACAAATTGTTGAAAAAAGCCAAGTGGATTTAAATGATACTGACCAAGTGTCATGTCTCACTTCAGCAACACATTTCAATCCTGTAGATATTATCTGCGGGGTCCGCGACTATGAAAACAAACCATTTGACCTTTTAAAAAGTATTGATACAAACACAGGATTTATATCTGTTAAATCGAAGGAGGGGGAAGAATTGAAAGCTATGGAACTCCCAGGACTATGGAACGGATCAATGGCCGATTGGATTACTATATTCATCGAAGTTCCACTTAGTACATTTTCCCCAGTAAAGACAGTCAACGACCTTCTGAAAGAGGAACACCAGCCCTAAATTTGCTACTTAAAGAAGACTCTATGGAAAATCTGAATATACATCAGAAACATCTTCCAAACAGCCTTTGGCGTACCGAAAAGACCTCATATACATTTCAACTACTTTTCAACCGCTGACAGTTCAGCGAGAATTAAAATTGAATATGTTCGATGGGGACGAAAACGGGTACAAATCTGATTTTAGACAAAACAACGTAACCGTCCAGACGGCTGCATCTTCCATTAATTTTCTCATATGACATACTTCCTCCCATTCAAGGAGGATGAATA
>NZ_JAEINN010000025.1 GCF_016342405.1 Maridesulfovibrio ferrireducens
GAGAAGCTGTAAAGTTAACGCAGCTTATCCTTTATGCAAAGTTCATTAGAGTTGCACTTGCGAGTTGAATTCAGGAATTTAAATAAGGGACTTGTGTGAAGTTATGCATAAATATTTTTTTAAAGTTATTATTGTCTTTTTATTTTGCATATTGATTGGAACTATTCCTCCAGCTTTTGCCGCTAAACGAGAGATTGTTCTGGTTACTTATAAGCCTTTAAGTCAGCCGGATGGGAAATTTTTGTCCCTCGTCTATAGTGAGGTGTTTCGAAGACTCGGAAGGGCTTTGTCGTATAAAGTTTATCCCGCTAAACGGTGTGAACTAATGTCTAATTCTGGGAAGGTCGATGGAGATTTATCAAGGATACATGGCTATGGTGATTATCACCCAAATTTAGTTAGAGTAGAGGAAGGTCATTGGGATTCCGGGTTTTTGGCAGTTGGAATTAATCCAGAGATTAAGCTCGATGGTTGGAGTAGTTTAAATGGAACGGACTATAGAGTTGTATACCGAAGAGGTATTAAAGGGTGTGAAGTCAATCTTCCAAAATACGTTAATGCTTCAAAATTAGATATAGTATCAAGTGTTAATAGTGGGTTTAGCAAAGTTCTTCGTAATTGGTCCGATATTTATGTGGGGGCAGATATGAATATTGTAAACGCTCTCAAAAGTGAAACGTTTGAAAAAGCTGAGTTGAATATAATTGGAGTTATGGATAAATTTTCAGCACATTTATATCTTCATAAAAAAAATAGAATTTTAGCTCCCAAAATAACGAAAAGACTTAAGTCTATGAAAAAAGATGGAACAATTGCAAAGTTTAGAAAACAAGCTGGGCTAAAATCATATTTTGATAAACAGTAATTTTGAACACGTTTAAGATCATTTTATTTTTTAGATAAAAAAACTCCGGTAGGAGTTAACTCTGTGATGTCTGGGTTGTTCGTAAGCTTTGTGCTGTTGAAGATGCTCGTGAAGCAAAGAAAAGGGCTGTAGATGTATTTGATAAATTTCCAATAACTTACTGCTTAAAATAAAGTTTTGTTATAAAAATTATATATTGATTTGAATTTAGGCTTATTAAAAGGAGATATCACTATGAGTAATTTAACACGACGCAATTTTTTAAAAAGTAGTTTAGGGGCAAGCGGGGCGCTATTACTTTCCTCTACAGCTTTTGCAGGGGAAAAAGAAAAAAAAGAAAAACATAAAAAGTTAGAAAAAGATCCAGTATACGCTCTGGAAGAAATTGATGATCTGATAAATAAGCTGGAAAAAAAAGGCCGTAAATTTAGAGCTGATCAATTGGATGCGGACAATGAAGCTCAATGGGATCGACTTGTTGAATATTATTTTGACCGTGATGACTATAGTTGTCTTTCAGTCAATTCAGCAAATCTTTGCCCTTCTATGAAGCCGGTCAGCAAAATGGTGGATCTTGTTCAGGATATGTTAAAAAAGGACATTTCCTTTCCCATGAGAGGCGAACTTGCAGACGCTAGTCTCAGCAGAGGGCTTGATTCCATCAAAAATTGGCTTGGACTGGGAAAACAGGAATATGAAGCTGATTATTTAATGGCTTTGGTTGCAAATTCAACTCAGGGTAATAACTTTATTAATAACGGTTTGATGTCTTCTAAATTTTTTAATCCTGAAAAAGATAACGTAGTTGTCTGGGATGTAAACCATCCAACCAACTACCAAGCGTGGGAATATCGAAAAGCAACTCAGGGGTGGAGTGATGATTCAATTCGGATATTGAGAACGAAAATGTTCAGCAATTCCGTAACATCACAAGAGCTTGAAAATGGAGTATTGCCCTCCGATCCGAAATCCGAAGATGATATCATCAAGGCATTGAAACAGACGGTAGATAAAAACACAAAAATTGTGACTTTATCATGGCAATCCAATGAATGTGGTATGCTTTTACCTATGGAACGCATCGTCCACGAGCTTAGAGCCATTAATAAGGATATGCATATTCATGCAGACAGTGCGCAGACTTTTGGAGTTTTAGACTTAAAACTTGGAGATTTAGACGTAGACAGCATAACCGGTAGTTTCCATAAATGGCCTTGTGGTCCTAAAATGGTCGGCCTTCTGTACATGAACAATAAGTCAAATGCTGCTGAACGATTCATCCCTAGTGAATGGGGATATGACGAACATATCAAGACCCCTGAGGATTACGGCTTTATGGCCAAAGATGGAGTTATTGATCCTAATGCCAAGCGTTTTTCCTATTTAGGTCAGCAGAATGATGCGACTCTTGTTGCTACTTGGATGACAGCTTTATTCCACACAGGAAAACTGCACCCTAATGTTACCCCTGCTAAAATTGAAAAAAGAATTCATTATTTAGGAACTAAAACCAAAGAAGCTCTGTTCAAAAATCTACCTAGAATCTATCCGGATTTTAATGAAAAAGAAGCGTACAAATGGATTAGCACTCCAACTACTGATGATAATTTGCGTAGCTCTGTCTTTTTATTCAAATGTCCGCAGGGAGTACAGGCTGGGAATGTGATCAAAAATGTATATGAAAAGCATCAATTGGCCATTGCAAACTTGAAAGTGCTAGGCCATGATTTAATCAGAATATCTCCAACATTTTGCAATACCGCTAATGACGTAACTCAAGTAGTAGAAGGTACAATTGATGTTATTTACAACATGCAAAAAGGTAAATTAGCGAATAATACTATTTACCGTTCTTATGCTTAAAAAATATTTGAAATAATTACTTTCAGTTTTTATATGGATTTCCTCATAATTTATTTATGAGGAAATCCTTTTTTTGGGGCATGTATATAAAATTGATTCGTCAATTTTATTTTTTCCCGGGTTAACTCTTTTGGCGTTTTACTTAATCCGCATTTGTAACGTTTAACGAACTTAAAAACCTTTTTCATATCGGTATTATGCCGATATGAAAAAGGTTTTTACATAAAGTATTACTGTTGTATCAAAACTTTTTGTCCGTTGAAGTGGATATTCTTTTCAGGAATTTTTATCCCCATTCCTTCGAGCACTTCAAGGAGTTCTCCGAATACAAAGTCATCTGCAGGAACTCCTTCAGCCAATTTTAAAATAAGATTTTCAGATTTTATTTCAGAGAATTGAATCATTTCCGGATTAAGAGTTTTTTTAACTTTGTACATAGTTCTCTTGGAATTTAGATGCACACTAACAGTTACAGGCAGTGCTTTTTCTTTTTGTGCATGGACCTGGGCCATGGAGGCCATTCTTCTTATTTGTTTTTTGGCTTTATTCATAAGCAGGGATGCTGCGCTAGATGCCACTTCTGTTAACCCGTCACGAATGGCTACACTGGGTTGTCCTTCAGGAACCATAACCATAAAATCCTGACTGCCCACAGATTTAGTTTCTCCTGAATTTAAATCATATAGAGAAATGGCTATAGCTGCTTTCAATTCTCGTGTGGTCTGATCAAAATATAAAGACGCAATTCTATAATAAAGAATAATTGTATTTTGCGCTGCAAATTTTGTTCGAACAATATTCAAAAGTCTTCTGTTTATTACAAAATCTTCTGATTCTCCATCAAAGTAAACTCCGACCAGCGGGTCATCGTTTGACATCCTCATCTTCTGGAATTCATTAAAAGTATCCAGTCTGGTAAGTTTAAGTCCTTCCTGATTTGCTTTACTGATTATTGTATCCCTGATTGCCCGTTGGTACGAAGTATAGAAAACCACAAACGGTCCTAAACCGCGCAGTTTTCTTACTCCTGAAGAATCCTCCGGATTGAGGATCATAGATATATTAGCCTTTGATGGCGGTTCTTCCATGATCAGGATAACAACCTTTGCTGCTCCGCTTTGTGGTCCGCAACCCAATTCTTCAAGAGTGTAGTTAAGTTTCTCATCATCAATGCGTATTAGATATGACGCTTCCATAGAATCGCCAATCTGAGAAATGCCTTGAGATGTGACTCGTTTGATAAAAGCGGCCCTGTCATCAACTAACTGCTTGGCACATGATGTACCTACGGCTGCGGGGCTGACTCGTTTCAGATAGCTGATTATAGCTTGTTTTCCAGCTAGAAGCTTTGCTTGTTTTTTCGCTTTGAAACTGCGTTTACCTTTTACTGTGACGGAAACACCGATATCTTCGTAGGCATTTCCGATTGAGGCTGTTAACATAAAAATGAGAACAGCAAGTACGATGGCTGTTGTTTGTGAAACTCGGTAAGTCATTTCAGCCACCTAATTACTCATTTTTGTTGTTTCTTGAGAGTCCTCTAGCGCCCTGTAAGCTTCACTATTTCTAGCATCCATATCCAAAGCAAGTGTGCAACGTCCTATGCCGTCAGCAAAATCCTGATCTGTATTTGCATACTCATTGAAACCAAAGCGATATATTTCTAAAGACCTGTTAAAGTCTCCAATCCCTTCAAACGATAACGCTAAATTGTATATATCGCTTAAGTGGCCGTCCAAGTATGAGTTTGCTGAACTAGTTATTTCTTCTAAGCTCGGTTTGACAAATGGAATCCTTTTTTCAGCAGGAAGTTCTGCTTGCTTTTCAGCATATTCAGCTTGCATCTTTCTGATAAGCATTTCTTTAGTTATTTCTTCAAACTCCAGAGAGTCTAAAAGTTGCTGAGCTAGCTCTGTATCTTTATTAGCGATTTTAAGAGCCAAATACTTAGTTAACCCCCTAAAAGCTTCAGTCATGAACATGGTTTGTGTTTTTTTGTCGAGGCCATGCATCGAAATGTCAAATTCTTCGGAATGAGGTTGAATTAAGTTCTTCAAGCGTGTGGAAACAGTATTTGCCAGGTCATTTTTCATACCCACAGAGGTAGGTATGCTTTCGGTTATGTTGGTCACTTCATTGTCTAAAGCTGTTTTTCCTTGAGAAGCGGAGCTTGGAGTCCATAAACTTGTTAGTTGGGAAATATCGGGAAAACCGAATCCTTCTTTTGTCGTTAAAGTTGTTATTCTGTTTTTGGCTTTTTTAAATGCTATAAGCTCAGTATTTGTTGAAAAATGACCATTACTAATGATTGCCGGTTTTTTTGCAATTTCAAAAACCTGTGCAACTTTTTCAACTTGCCCTTTAGGGGTGAGTCTATAAACCGACAAACTCATCATTAAACTTGCTGTAACAGTTCTATAGTGCGATTTATAAAAAGTATCTCGCTTCTGAGTAACCAAAGATTTAGAACAATAAATAGGTTTTCCTTCATCTGTTTTTCCACATACATATTCCCTGACAACCCATCTAGACAGGGACATTTTACTTGGCATGTAATTTTTATATTCATCAGAAATCTGCCACCAAACTTGCCCGTAAAGAACACCGTCCAGGCGGTCGCCCGGTTTTGCTCTTTTATTGATTTTGACAAGTTTTTTTTCCAGAGCTAAATCTACCAGCTGAAAATGAGGCTCGCTATAGAGAGTGTTTTCCACACAGCGGCGAGCTAGTTCGCAAGCCTTTTTGTCTGCGGTATATTTGCCGGTTGCAAGGTTTGGAGAAACAGAATTGAAAGGCAATACCGCAATTTTACTGATACCTGATATTTTGATTTCGCCCGGGGCAAGTAGTTTTATTTTTACTTTCGGTGCACAGCCAGAAATCATGCAGACCATGGTAAGTAAAATTGTAAAAGCAATGTATATTTTACGCATTTATTGATCCTCGTATTTCTTCTGCTGGTAGTTATTTATTTTAGTAGGATCCTTAAGACAGCTTGAAGCCGTTACTAATTTTTTGACCCGCAAAAAGGATTCGCTTGCACTAATGTTTTCAGGATCTGCTTTTGCTGCCATTTCATAGTATGCCAAGGCTTCATTTCTATCCCCGATAATTTCCAAGATAATTCCCATGTTTTCATAATCAGGAGAATAGTCTTTTGTTGTATCGATCAGATCATTGATTCTTTCCTGTTCGAGAGAGACTTTCTTTTCTGGATCTTCAGCGCTTGCAATTAATTGATCATATTTCGAATTAATCTCTGCTGACAATTTATCCATAGTTTTTTCTTCTGCTTCAACAATCGGCCCAAGCTTATTAAATGCGTCATAAAAAGCAGTACCCTTTACCAAGGCCACTACGGAAGAATCACCTTTTTCATTGACTAACAGAGATCTTGATTCCCGGTGCGGAGATATGTCCATTACAATTTTTGAGATTGCGTCGTTGAATAGATTTTGTGCAACTTCAAGATAAGGAGCTTCCGAGTTACTACCGGCATCACCACCAGCTTTATTTTCAAATTCAAGATCGTCAAATTTTCTAGAATAGAGTTTTTTCCCGGAGCAGTCATATAACGTACAAACTAAGCTGCCTTTTGCTTTAACTTCAATATATGAAACTTTACTGGTTACAACTTTCTCGGTAGGCGTGTTTGCTTTTGTACATGGAACACCTTTTTTGTTTGTTATAATGCTGTAGTTTTGAGTAATAAGTGTAGTTTTTATCTTGTCTACACCTTTAGTCCTTTTATAGTTTATTGTTGCGTAAACTTTGAGCTTTGCCGGTTTACGTATTTTTACTATTTTAACGGCATATCCGTGTTTAGAGTTCGCTAATTTATTTCGTACAGCTTTTAGACCTTCAACATCTCCGTATATTTCATCAGAAGGTTTAATATACCCGTTAAAGTATAACTTAGAACTGAAATCGTTAACTATTGTATTGGTAAAAACATTAGAAATGTTTTTAGATGTTTTTTTACCAACTCCAGATATTTTAATTTGGGGTTTATCAATATTTATTCTTTCAATGCTGGCTACATCTGAGAACGCAATCGGGGGCATTATGTACTCAGCGTAGACCATTTTTTTGGTAGTTTTACATCCAGAAGCAGTTAAAATAATTAAAGCCAAACAAACGCTTAAGCCTATTGTATAGATTTTTCTTAACATATTAATTACCTTTTAAATCTAGAGCATAATGCCTAAACGTTTTGCAGTTTCTTCCAATCTTGCCATTGAATCCGCGGTTGCATCAATCAAAGTCTTATCTTCCGCAAGCAACAATATTCTTGCATAGCCATCATGAATAACCTCGGCGCTTTGCTCGGATATCCCTCTAGCTTCTTTTGTCATATAGAGCAGGTAAAAATTCGCCAGATCCTCAGACATAACTCGTTTAGGAGTTTGATTCTGCTCAGCTTCTTTTTCCCATTGTTCATAGCGGGCAGGAGTAAGATCAGACAGAGGAACTGGTGTAACTAGTGATTCTAATTTTTTGTGGGCTTTTTTTATTTGGTTGGAAAGAATAAGTCCTTTTGCTTCTGCGTCTCCGCCACTTGGAAATATTACTGGAATATTACGCCGTTCTTTAGATAACAGTCCGTCAATATTTTTTATAATCTCAGCCATTAGTTTGCTGCGCGTTCCCTTGGTGTCGCAAGAAACTTTAGCTTCATTTTTATTTTGCTCTCTAACCCATTTCGTATCTTTCGCGACTACATTGAAATAAGCCAATGGCTCAAGATTGTTGATTTGATAAATACTTACGCCCCCGACAAGTGCGGCGGTATATGAGGCCCCATAGTCTTTAACCATAATATCATGTCCGCTTCCATCTTTGTTTTCTATGGCTTTTTTATAGTAGCGGACATTGTATGAAGTCTGTTTTGAATTGTCACATCGGTCAGCCCAAAAAGTATCTAAATTGAGAACATATCGGGGATTCGGTCCGTTTCCAACTTTAAAATAACCGGCATGGTTTAGTTTTGCCGCGAGTTCTCGTGCAAAACCGGGAGTCTCTTTTTTTGTGGTTGTTGTCGGGATAATTCTTAGCAGGGAATCTTTTTTTATGATTGAAAGTTTGGAAGGTACTTCAAAATTGACTTCCGCATTAGGGGCAGGCCTTTTTACCGCGCACCCTGCAAGCAACAAAAAAGACAGACTTGTCGTTATGATTAAAAACCTATTTAACTTCATCAATTCCTCCAAATATGAGCGTATGAAAAATGCAAACTTTTTTTGTAACTTATATCAATATTGTTGCTGATTAGAAGATATTTACCAGCTGTTCTGCTGTTGAACTCGATTCATCTTCATCCTTTTGTTTCGGACGGCATGAACTTGTAATCCGGATATGTATATGGAACTTTTTAGGTTAAGCTTCTTAAACATCCGAACCATATTTCTTTTTAGCTTTGCGGAATCCACGCTAGATCTGTAAAAGAGTTCACTATGCCTTTCAGAATTTTTGGAATTAGATTTAATCCGGTGTGAATCATACCCTGAAAAGGTTTGGATGGTGTCTTCAATATCCATGATTTCATAGTTATTGAATCCGTCAAAAATCATAACCCATTCCTGTAGGCGTCCGCCTTCAGCGTCAACATATCCAGCAATGCGCTCAGCTAAAACGTCCCCAACTTCCTGACCCAATATTGCTGAAATGTCCGAGAGAGCTTCCAACTCATCATTTCGTGAATAAGGCTTTTCTATCGGCTTTGATATTTGAGACTTTATGTCGAAATTCCCCAGTTTGGAGCCATCATAAACCGAGACCAAGCGTCCTTCCACACGAGGCCTGATTCGCACTGTATTTTTATCATTTTTCTTGTTGGGATAAATGGAAAAAATGACGACAATATCAATGCCTAAATCTTTTGCAGTTTCGATTAATTCAGCATCATTTCTGTTTGTTTTCTCCCGGAGATGAGACGTGGAAGATAAAGCAACTTCGTCTTTTACGTCGAACCCTTGATTAAGCAGAGAATTTGAAATTGAATTAAGAACTTGCGTAAAAGGTCGTGAATCACGAGAGAGGGTTCCTTGGTTGAAACCTTCTCCGGCAATCATTATTCTGGGCAAATCAGCTGCAAAAGCAGGATTGATTGATATACAATATAGTAGGACAAAAAAGAGTACTGAAAATAAGTTGCGGATCACTCTAACACCTCCATTATGGTCAAGACATGATTTGATATCTAAAAAGTAGAAGTTTAACAAGCCTGTATATATAAATAAGTGGCTTAAAAATAATGACGGTGGTTTTGTTTGTGAGTTTTGAACGGGTTAATGATGTGGTTTGAATTAAAGAAAAGAGCCAGCCTTTAACATGAGCCTTACCGGGATTCTTTCAAGCGTGACCGGTTGCACCGTGAACTGGAACTAAAGAGTTTATTTTTGAGTTACTGGATAGTTCACAAAGTTGGCAGGATTTTCATCCTAAGAAGGATTATCAGTAAAATTTTAACCTTAAAAAAGTTCTTTTTTTTAAGGTTACGACATATTATGTTCTCGTAATTTGGAAAAATTTAAACTCAAAAATATAGACTCTTAGAGGTCGCATGAAAATAGCCATTCCAAGTACTACACCTGATATGAACGGTAAGGTGGAACAAAAGCTGGGTACAGCCGCCTATCTACTGGTTATTGAAACCGAGGATATGTCTTTTGAGGTCATGGCTGGTCCCTCGCGCTCGGCTGGGCCCGGAGCAGGAGTACAGATCATTTCGCAAGTTGTGGGCATGGGGGCTCGAATTATTCTCGTAGGTCAGGTCGCACCACATATTGTTAAGACTTTGGGAAAACAAGGGATTAATGTTATTAATCATGTTTCCGGACCTGTGAGTGAGGCTTTGTCGGCCTATTTGCACTCGGAACAATCCCTTTCGGTTTCGGAGTGCAACGAAGTAAAAGTTGAACAAGCAACAATAAGAGATGAATGGATTGATGCCTTACTTAAGGGGTTGCGTCAGTTTTATACCCTTTTGCCGCGGCTGGTAGGTGTTATTCTGCTGCTGAGCCTGTTTCGGGGATTTGTGCCGGAACAAACGCTGTTGTCGTTATTTTCCGGTTCGGCCCTGTATGATTCATTCTGGGGAGCGAGTCTTGGGAGTTTTATGGCTGGAAATCCTGTAAACAGTTATGTCATCGGTCATGGTCTGTTGGAAGCCGGAGTGGGGTTGACTGGAGTTATGGCCTTAATGCTGGCTTGGGTCAGCGTGGGGGTAATTCAAATTCCTGCTGAGTCTGCTGCTCTGGGTTTACGTTTTGCATTGGTGCGCAATGCGGCTGGATTCGTAGTGGTCATCTTTGTCTCTTTGGTTGTATTCTTGTTGGGAGGCGGCATATGAGCAAATACAGTGACTCTTCAATTCTTTTCCGTTTTGGTTCTTTTCTAAAACCATGGTTGTTTCCTTTGGCGATAGTGGCTTTATATGGGCTTGGATTATTGTTTGCGCCAGCGGCCGCTGAACGTGCCCTGAACATCAGCGGTTTAATGTTCCATCAGATAGCTTTGCCTCTTTGTCTGGCTCTTATTATTATGGTGCTGTTTAATCGGTTTTTGTCTTCAGCAACTGTAACTTCTTTTCTTGGTAAAAAATCCGGGTTGAAAAGCGTATGTTTTTCTTCATTGGCAGGAATTATCTCTATGGGGCCGATTTATGCTTGGTACCCATTATTTAAGTCTCTGAAAGAAAAAGGAGCTTCGGATTTTCATGTAGCTAATTTTATAGCCTGCCGTTCAGTCAAACCTGTACTTTTCCCGGTATTAGTGGCTTCATTCGGTTGGTCTTTTTCCGCGCTATTCGTTTTGTTGAGTCTTCTTTGCGCGTTGATTGTCGCATGTATAGTCAGCTTGGCGTGTTCTGGATCTTTGGGATTTTGGGGTGGTGATGTTTCTGATTGAATTTTGTGTTATTGTTGCTAAATTTTTGGCACAGATTTTCGTGAATATCATGATTGATTTATGCGTCGTGTTCCGGTGTCTAAATTTATTCATAATTATTTAGCAATTGTGAAGATAATAAAGGAGATAGGATTAGTGTGCGGAGCTTTAACTTGAAAAGTAAATTGTCGGTTGTAATCTTTTTGTTTGTTGTCACAATGTTGAACCCAATCCAGACAAGAGTTGCAGATGCAGATGCAGTTGCACCCAAAAAACTTTCCATCGCAGTAATACCGGAACGGGGTGATCTTGATTTTTGGAAACTATTGAAAAAAGGAGCTGAGAGCACAGCGAATGAGGATAGTGGGATCGAACTTCTTTGGATTGCTCCAGCGGGATTTGGAAATTTTAAGGAACAGAAACGTAAGGTCGATTGGTGTATTAATAATAATGTCGACGCAATTGTGATTTCTCCAATTCGTAAGCTTAAGATGCAAAAATCATTGGATAAAGTTTTGCATTCGGGGATACCGATAATTCAGATGGTTTCAGAGACATTTAATGGCGCAAAAATTGGCTGTATTCACTCTGATAATTTTAAAGGAGGTATGCTGGCGGCTGAATATCTGGACAAAAAGCTGAAAGGTTCCGGAAAGGTGGGGCTGGGGCTGTTCAAAAGAGGAAACAACCCGGTGAGCATGCGAGTTAAGGGATTCAAAACGCAATTGCATAATTCGGGGTCTAAGATCAAAGTAGGCAAGTCGATGTATATTGGCGGAGATTCGGAACTAGCTTTGGCAAAGATTAGGGCCACCATGTGGAGCGAGGGAATGGATTCGAAAAAGAATCCAAAGCTGGATGCCGTTGTTGGTCTGAATGAAAGTAGCAGCGAAGTTATTTTGGAATTTTTTGAAAAAATGGGGAAACGTAAGGATTTGGCATTTGTAGTATTTAATCCGGATCCAGAGATGATCCAGAAGATAGAAGAAGGTTCTATTCTTGCGGGAATAGCTCAAGATCCTTATAAGATAGGTAGAATTGCCGTGGCTCAGGCAGCAATGGCAGCCAGAGGGAAGAAAATTCCTTTAGAGACCGTGACAGAAGTCTATCTGGTGACCAAGGAAAATTTATCACAGCCGAAGATCCAAAAAATACTCGGTTTAAAAGAGCGCAACTTATAGAATAGTTTGGAATTTAAAAAAACTATTTTTGAATAATTTTTCAATCAAATTTAAGGAGATTTAAAATGGATTTAGTCAGAGATATAGATGTACCTTGTATGGCTGAGGGGATCGGTTCAGGAAAATTGACGATTAAACATCCTTCAGGCTCTTGTGGGCAGCCCGTATTTGTAGCTGAGTCTTCGACAACCGGATATGGTCCTACGGAGGTTTTATCAATTCAACCTTTAGAGGGGCATACCTATTCTGAGGAGCAACTCGAGTATGTACGGTATCACGGTTTACAGGTGCATGGTGCGCTTGCATGGTATATGGAAGACTGGGCGCCAAGTGCTCATATATGCAAAGGGCACTAGATCCTGCTGTAGAATTGCGGACATAATCTTAAAAAACTGACCCTCCTTAAAAGGTTTAGCTTTATAGCGCCTTCCTGATTGCTTCGCGGGCTGTATCCATCAGCAACCGAACATCACCCTGAAAATCATCAGGCTCCAGAGCGGGAAGGACAGTCATGCGGATTGTGCTGGAAGTGTTGAATATCCATTTCCCTTTGGGTATTGCTCCGCCAGTTCCCTGAATGGCGATGGGAAGAACTGCCACCTTTTTTTTCAGTGCCAACTTGAATGCTCCGTTACGGAAAGTTCCCAGATCGCCGGTTTCGCTACGGGTACCTTCAGGGAAGAACGTTACGGACATCCCGTTGTCGATCCAGATTGACGCTTCCCGGTAAGCCTTGCGAATGCTTGAAAGGTTGGACCGTTTGAGCCGGATGTGTTTTGCCAGTGACATGCACCATCCCAGAAAAGGAACCCGGAACAGGGAATCCTTGGCTATCCATTTGAATTGCATGCGAGTCTGAAAAAGCATGGCTATGTCCGCCATGGATTGGTGGTTGGCCACCACGACGTAGGTTCGATCCTTGTCGATGTTGTCCAGACCTTCGATTGCAACGTTCCAGTAGGGGTTTATGCGGATGACTATTTCCGACCACCAGAAACATTGCGCATGCTGAATTTTACGTTTTCTGTCAAAAGGGAATGTCATTGCTCTGAGTGTCAGCATGACCAGAAAGAGCAGTATCGTAAGTAATATGGAGGATGCCCATATGATTGCTGACATGGCAATCCGTTTTGTAGCGGAGGCTATCATGATTCTTCTTTGTTAAATGATGTAAAGGTAGTCCCAGAAACCCAGCACATATGCCAGACCGCCAATCATGAAATGGGATATGCTGACACCTACCAGACATCTCTTTTGGGTATATAAATATCCCCAGTATAGTGAACAGACAAAGGATGCAAAGGCGATTCCCACGGAAAGCTGGATATGCACCAGTCCGAAAAGAGCCGATGCTGTGAGGATTGCCTGGAGGGTTGCGTAGGGTTTGTCCAACACAGATTCAATGGTAGTTTGTATCACCCCTCTGGCAATAAATTCCTGTAGTGCCGCAACAGGGAGATATACCAATAAAATCAAATTAAAATTGTCCATCACGAACAATTCGCCGCCTATTTCTTTAGCCCAGAACATGATGAAAAAAACTTTGAGCAAAAGGAGTGAGCCACAAGCTGCGAGAGTGCCGGGCAGCATACGGCGGATGGATTCCACGGCCCCATCGAGGGTCACCCCAAGGGATGAAAATGAAAAACCACTTTTGCGAATGATGAAAATGCTTACCATTAGGAAAATTGCTTCAACGATTCTTGCCGAGTTTTTGTTTTCGTAATTGAGTTTGTCGGCAAGAAAGATCAGAAAAATGTATAGTGAAACGGAAAGGAACAGGCTTACAAAAATGTTTGAAAACAGGTTATTCTTTTTTTTCTCTTCCAGTAGTTCTGCATTTCTGGATTTCAGGCCTTCTATTGTTTTTTCTAGTACGAATTCTCTGGCTTCCAATTTAACGGACATAAATCCGAGAGATTCCAAGAACCGGACTTCATCCTGCGTATATTTTTTATTATCCTGCATTCGATCCATCTCAACTGAGTGGGAGTAATCTCCACGTATGACTGATGAGATTATTGCATCGAGCTGTTTTAATAAACTTTTGTCCATCGTTAACCTCGTGTTTCGAATTTGGGACATTCGCAATAGTCCCGCATCGCCTGAGAAGACGGGAATCTTCCGCAGTTGAAGTATTTCCAGAAGAGGCTGCCATAACACAAACATCTATTACCGGATGTATCTAAAAAACAGCAGTCGACAATGAACGTGCAGCATCGGTTACATTCTCCGCAGCTATCTTCAGGTAGAGTCCACTGTTTGGAGATACGGAAGAGGGTCGGGTCGGGGCGGTCCATGGGAGGCGAGGTCAGAGGTAAAACCGTTTTTATCAATCCTTGCTCCCGGCTTAGTAGACCCCAGATGTAGGCAGCCGAATAAAAATAGTATTTATGATAATATTTCAGGTAGTTCCAGAAACGTAGGTCGTTGAAAAAGAAATAAGAAGTGTAGGGGGCTATTATGTACAGGAATGTTCCACATGAAAGCAGGTTGATTACGACAATGGCGTATGACATCAATCTGAACAAAGCGCGTATCATTGTTGCCTCTCTTTTTGAATCAAATATTTGCATTCGATAACGCTTGTGCTGATGCTTGTCTATCTTAATGGATATATTTATTCAAATATATCGAGTGCCTTGATAGAATTCACAGAATATTCTTCAACCATCAACATCAAACCGGGAATTGAAATAAAGTCAGGTTTGTGTGGGATTCAGTTTCGCTTGGAAGGATAGGCGTAAGTGGATTTCCATTGCCAAATTGAGGAAAAAAAGCGTTATGATATTGGCCAGAGGATTGAGCGTCGGGCGAAAGATAAAAATGGCGAGTTCAAGTCTGAAAAACTGACGTTAAATAAGCTTAGTTGGCGAAAATAGTGTTTGGGTCAATTGAAAGATTATCCTGTGCATAACGTATGGTGTTTTTAGGCTATCCTAAAATTTTAAGAAAAAGATGTCGTTAAATAAACAGATTTCATCTGTAATTTTAGTCCTATAGCTATAATCTTTGTAGCTGTAGGACTGTTTTTTTATATGAGAGCCTGAGCAGAAGATAATTCAGCAAGAAATCACGATTCTTTGTATTTACGTGACTCCGTTGTTCTATAGCGTGTCCGTATGTATTAACTCGTGCAATGATTCTTTTTTGAATGCTTTGGTTTAAATTCATGCAGTGTTCCACCGCTTTTTATATATGGAGGAAATTATGAGTTCAGACCTAAAAGATAAGAAAATGAAGATCATCGTAATGATTGGAAAAAGCAAGGACGTATCCCTGAAGCACTCAAGAAGGCCAATGTTGGAAGATTTAAGCTTGTTAAAGATGAATACGGAGTTTGGATTGAATCAGAAAAAAAATAAGCTTGTGCAGATGCTTACTTTATTAATCGACAAGAACTCATGCAGTTAAAGACACACTTATCACCGCAAACAATAGTACAAGAATTTTCTCCAAATTTTGTGCTTTTCATGCTTGCGATTATGTTTGCGGCAATCTTTATTTCTTCTTTTTGTATAGGTAGATATGATATTTCAATTTTACAAGTGATAAAAATATTTGCGTCTAAATTTTTATCAATTCAGCAGGATTGGCCTAATGCAATGGAGACTGTAATTTTCAAAGTTCGCATGCCTCGCATATTAGGAGCTTCACTCGTTGGAGCGGCTCTGGCAATGGCGGGAACAGCCTATCAGGGAATGTTTAAAAACCCTTTAGTTTCGCCGGACATTCTCGGAGCATCTTCAGGAGCGGGGCTTGGTGCAGCTTTGGCTATTTCTTTGTCCTTAGGAGTTTATGGAATACAACTGATGTCTTTTATTCTGGGATTTGCCGCTGTAATGTTAGCTTATGTTATCAGTTTGAAAGTTCCTAGAGACCGGACATTAGCTTTGGTTTTGACCGGTATATTAGTTGGAACTCTTTTCTCCTCTGGAACTTCTCTGCTGAAATATCTTGCTGATCCATATGACAAGCTGCCGACGATTACTTTCTGGCTCATGGGAAGTTTATCCACAACGTCTTTTAATGACGTTATGGTTGCCTTTTTTCCAATTCTTATCGGTTCGATTATTCTTTACATATTCAGATGGCGTATCAACGTAATGTCTCTTAGCGAGGATGAAGCAAGGTCTTTAGGGGTTGAAACAGGTAAACTCAGGCTTATCGCTATTATCAGCTCAACTTTGATGACCTCAGCTTCAGTTTCAATCAGCGGCCTGGTCGGATGGGTGGGCCTTCTTGTCCCTCACCTTGCCAGAATGTTGATCGGCCCGGATTTTCATACGCTCCTTCCTGCTTCGGGTATTATCGGAGCAGCCTATCTTGTTTTAGTCGATAATATAGCCCGTAGCTCTTCCTCAGTAGAGATCCCGTTAGGAGTTCTGACTTCAATTATTGGAGCTCCTTTTTTCCTTTTGCTTCTCAGTCGTCAAAAAGGAGGATGGAAATGATCTTTGAATTACGTGATGTACATGCTCGGTATGGAAAAACAAAGACATTAAACGGAGTTTCCCTTTCCTTGAAAAGCAAAGAGGTTGTCTGTCTTTTAGGGCCTAATGGAGCCGGAAAATCAACATTGTTCAAGGGGGCTCTGGGATTTATTCCTTTCACTCACGGACAGACTTTATGCAACGGAGAAGATCTTTCCCGTTGGTCGCGTGCCAAAATTGCCCAAACTATAGGATATATTCCTCAAAGTCATATCCCAACATTTCAGTACAAAGCTATCAACATGGTTTTAATGGGCAGAACTGCTCATCTCGGACCGTTCGCAACCCCTTCAGCAAAGGATATGATTTTGGCCGAAGAGGCTATGGAAAAGATGAACATCTCTCATCTGAGGAATACTCTTTATACGGAAATGAGTGGGGGGCAACGCCAGCTTATACTGATTGCACGGGCTCTTGCCCAGAGTCCAAAATTTTTAATTATGGATGAACCTACTAATAATCTGGATTTCGGCAATCAGGTTCTCGTTTTGCGTCATATTCAGGCTCTGGCTGAAGATGGATTAGGTGTAATAATGGCTTCACATTATCCAGACCATGCATTTCAGTATGCAAGCAAAGTTGTCCTCATTAAAGGTGGAAAGATAGTTGGCTCCGGTACTCCGGAAGAAACTGCTACGGAAGAACAACTGAATGCTCTTTACAATGTAAAAATAAATATAGCTGATGCTTATTTGAAAGACAGTCAGAACTCTATCAAGGTTTGTATCCCTGCTGTTTATAACTCTTTAACTTCGCATTCATGCTTTACGGAGTAATATATGCTTTTATTTAAAAATCGATTCGTCAAGTTTATATCCTTATTTTCAATTTTATTATGTTCTTTTTGTGGAACCTTTGCATTTGCAGCTCAAACAACTGTTACAGATGCGGTAAATAGAGTTGTAACAGTTCCTGAATCTGTCGAAAAGATTCTTATTACTTGTTACGGAGGCGTAACTAACCAAATTGTGGTCCTTGGTGCTGAAGACAAAATAGTAGGTCAGCCTTCTATGAAACTATTTCCACAGTTATTAAAAATGCGTCCAAAACTTAGAGCAATTCCCGATGCAGGAAAATTTGATAATATTAATATTGAAGAAATAATCTCACTTAATCCCGATATGGTTTTTGCGGGAATTATTTCCCAAAAAGGTAATAAAAAAATTGAGGAAGTCGGATTTCCTTTGGTCACGATGTTTATAGGCAAGGCCCGGGTTAATGTAATGAAAGATGAATTTATCAGAACCGGTCTTATTCTGGGTAAACAGGAAAAAGCTAAAGCTCTTGTTGCTTACTGGAATGAGAAACTTGAACTGGTACGAAAGCGGGTTCAAACAATTCCTCTGAATAAAAGACTAAGAGTTTATTATACTAGCTCCGATATTCTGCATACCGAAGGACGAGCCTGGTGGACTCAGGATTTATTGACCATGGCTGGCGCTGTAAATGTTGCTGAAAGTATTGATCAAGCTAGAGAAGCAACTATGGAAAAATTAATAGAATGGAATCCGGACGTCATAGTTGCATGCCGGTTGCTTGGGAAGAAAAACAGAGTTGAAAATGTATTAAATAATCCGCAACTCAAGGATATTAAAGCCGTTGAGAACAAACGGGTTTATGAATTTCCTATCGGGGCATTTTGGTGGAACAGACCTTCTCCCGAAGCTCCTTTGGGAGTTCTCTGGCTGACCAAAACACTTTACCCGGAGCTTATGGCTGACATTGATATGAAAAAAGAGACTAAATATTTTTTCAAAACTTTCTTCGACTACGAACTTAGTGATGTTGAATATGAGTCCTTTATAAATGGCTAAAAAACTTACTAAACTTTTCATGACCGACAACCATATATATAATTATAAGGAGAGTTATTATGTCCACCCCAATCCCGATCCTTCGCGATCTATGTGTGCCCGAAACCGCTTCCAGTCTAGAAGATATTCTTAATGGATTTAGGGCTCACCAGGTTTTGAAAGCAGCATGTGAACTCGGAGTTTTTGAGCTTCTCAGTAAAGGCCAGTCCTTTGAGCGTGAGGAAATTGTTAAACGCGTTGGTATCAACGGGATGTTTATCCGCAGTTTTTTACTTTCTCTTATGGAAATAGGCCTTATAAACGAAAAAGATGAGAAATATTCTAATTCTGATATGGCAGAAACTTTTCTTGTTCAAAGCAGTCCTCTCTACCAAGGGGGCTGGATTGAACAAGACACCGGTAAAGATTCACGCTGGAATGATCTTACCGAACATTTAAAAAAAGATAAGCCGGAATCTTATGCCTTTGATCAAGCTCCCAAAACTGATTTTATTAAAGCCTTGGGACAACGTTCCTTAAGAGGGGAATTGCAAGGTGTGGCTCATGAAGTTGTTTCTTGGGATAAATTTTCAGAAGCCCGTAATGTTCTGGACCTTGGAGGGGGGCATGGGCTTTATGCCATTGCCTTGTGTCAGGTGAATACTGATTTACAAGGGGTTATTTTCGATAAGCCTCATGTCATACCCGAGACAAATGTTTTTATTGAGAATTACGAGATGTCTAATCGGCTTAGAGCTCAGGGAGGCGATATTGATACCGATGATATCGGAGAAGGTTATGATATAGTATTAGCTTCACATGTTCTTTATAAATTTCGTAAGAATATGCCTGAATTTTTTAGAAAAATTAGGCAAGCTCTTAAACCCAACGGACTGCTGGTTTTAAATCATTGGTTTTGTTCGCCGGGATGTATTCCAACCGATGGGCTGTTAGAAATGGACAAGGCTTTTTTAAGTTTCGGTCATCCGCTTTGTTACATTGAAAAGTTTAATGGACTGCTCAAGGATTGTGGTTTCAGAGTTATTTCCACAAAAGATATTCCCGGAACATTTGGGACGTCAAACCTTCATCTTGCCTTAAAAACAGAAGCTGTGCCCGATTTTTTGCAACCCGAATCAGTTCCTTGTTGCTCTCCTCGTTAAATATATCAAATAGATAAAATTTTAAACATATGAAGTGAAAGGAAATATTATGACCCCCAATTCAGATAAAAATAGTGGGATTTTACAGGAAACAATACAGAGTATCAAAAATAAACTTGGTACTCGATTGGATGGCATAGCCATAGAAAAAATAGTTATTGGTGTTTTTTTTATGGGTGTGAAACTTAATAACGGTCATGGAGGATTGTGTTTTACTCCAATCAAAACTATCCCCGAAGCCGTATGCTGTCCCAGTTCTGCCAAAGCAATGCCTAACTCCGGAAAAATAGCAGGAACACCTGTATCCAAAATTCTTGACCGCATGTTCAGCGGCAATGCTATGAAGCGTTCTATTGGAATTGCAGTCATGAATGCCTTGTCGAATACAATATGGGAAGAACAAGGCTCAAATGGATATATAATTCAAAAGAACGTCGATCCCCTTGATAATTATGTCTATCCTGAAGGCGGTAAAGCCGTAGTTGTCGGAGCTCTTGTTCCATATTTGAAGATGCTCAAGAATGAAAACAGAGACTTTTCAATCCTTGAGAAAGATATAGCAACGCTTAAACCTGACGAGCTGCTTCACCATGTCCCAGAGGAAAGATCACATGAAAAAGTTGCTGAAGCCGATCTATTAATAATTACCGGGACAACTCTTATTAATGATACGCTGGAAGGATTGCTTGATGCTGCCAAACCAACTGCGGATATCATTGTTGTAGGACCTACAGCCAGTATGCTGCCGGAGGCTTTTTTTGACCGGGGTGTGACCTCTGTAGGAGGAGTTATGGCAACTGATCCTGATCGTCTTTTGGATGTTATCGGAGAGGCCGGATCTGGATATCATTTCTTTGGAAAATCTGCAGATAAGGTTGTTATCAAAAAAGTATAAATGTTGTACACAGCAAGTCAGTAAGACCCCTTCTATTTATGAAATTATAAATAGAAGGGGTCTCTTTTTTGTATGGAAAACCTGAATTGATACGCGGAAAATTTTCAAATTGACGGTAGTTGTCCGGTATTGAAAAAACAAGTTTCTCTCCGCAATCATTACATATGACTAATTTATTACCGTCCAGCTTGCTTTTTACGCGCGTAATTATTCCTTGGCATATATTTCTGAGCCGAAAGGTCCGAATTCACGGTCCAGTCTTGACTTGTGGCCTGTCCAGTGTCCGAGTTCGTGTAAAGCTGTGCTGTAATACTTATCGGAGCTTTCAAAGGCCGCATGCGGCGGGAGGTGAATCTCGTCGGTTGATAGCCCGTAAAAGGCCCGGTTGCGCTGGTCATGAGTGATACTTGCACCGGAATTTTGCAGAATGGATTCAGCTCGTTCGTCTGGATTCCATGATATTTCCCGGTCTTCCCATTCTGGTATTCCTTCAATCTGGCTGGCGTGGAATACATTGGAAAAGCGCAGGGGCGGTTTTGACAATTGTTAGCCCCAGAAGGGATAATAGAAGGTTGCGATAACAAAGCGTATAAGAAATGTGGGGAAAGTGGATGATTATTATGTGAGAATATAAATTGAGTAAAAAAAACAGAAAATGACGATAGTTTAGAATGGTTTTGAGTGTCAAAACCTTTTGTCGCATTACAATGTGGTGGGACAAAAAACGTTAAAAGTGGGACAAAAATTGTTTATATTTGGTGAAATGCCATAAAAAAAGGGTCCACAAGCAATCCTAAAATTGCATGTAAACCCTTGATTTAACCGTGGTACCCAGAGCGGGACTTGAACCCGCACAAGCCGAAGCTCGAGGGATTTTAAGTCTGAAAACAGTCATTTCACACGTTCTCACAGGTTGTCACTCTTGATACTCAAATCTTTGTTATAATTGAATTTAACTTCGTTATTGACTTCATAAAAGATCACTCGATATACTGCTCCATACCTGTTCAAGTGGGGACAGGGTGGGGACAGAATTTGATCCAAAATGGTGGTGCAATGACAAAATGGGAATCATCGACATATCCGGGAGTTCGTTACCGTGAGCATCCAACTCGGAAAAACGGTAGTGTGAAGAAAGATAGATATTTCTCTATCCGTTTTCAGATGGATGGTAAACGAACTGAGGAAGCTTTAGGCTGGGCTTCGGAAGGTTGGACTGCCAGAAAAGGCTGCAGAAGAGCTGGCAAATCTCAAAAGAGCAGCTAGAGCAGGAAGCGGTCCGCGCACGCTTGGAGAAGCCCGCAAAATCAAAAACAGGGAACTTCGCGAACAAGAGTCCCGAGAAATTTCTCTTCACGATTATTATCAGCAGCATTACTTACCCTTTGCCCAGCAGAGCAAGCCCGGTTCTTGGGATAAAGAAGAATCTCATATGCGGCTCCATATTGACCCTGTGTTGGGAAATGTGCCGCTCTGCGATATTCAGATTCCTCAGTGGGATGATCTTGTACTTGCCTTGAGTAAGAAAAAACTGTCTCAGAGATCGATAGAGTACATTACCGGATCTCTGCGCCGTGTTTTGAAACATGCGCTACGCCGAAAGATTGTTACTATACCTCCGCCATCTGGAAAAGACATTGGAGCCACTGCACCAAAGAACAACCGTAGGCAGAGAATCATTACTCCTGCCGAACGCAGAAAGATCATGTCCACTCTCGAAGAGCAGGATCGTTCGTCATGGATGATTGCGCAGTTTGCTTTTCTGACCGGCTGTAGGGCAGGGGAAGCCTTTAAGCTTGAGTGGCGCAATGTCAGTTCTACCCACGTCATTTTCGAAAAGACTAAGAACACTGAGTCAAGGCGTATTCCGATTTCTGGTCCGCTGGCAGAACTCATATCCGAACTGCAGCACACTAGCCCCATAGAAAAAGTTTTTCTGAATAGCAGGGGGCTTCCCTACAATGAAGCTCCTACTGCATTTGCCCGTGTAACCAAAAGTCTTGGGTTTAACGAAGGGCGAGATAGATTAGACCGCATCAGTTTTCATACAATTCGACATACCGTAGCCACTGAATTGGCAAAGGCTCTGGATCTTCGTTCTCTTATGGATGTCATGGGCTGGAAAGTTCCCGCTATGGCCTTACGCTATATGCACGGTCAGCTCTTGATATGCTTGGTGACAGCGGGGACGGTGGGAAGGTTATTCCTTTTCGGAAGCGGGGGTAGTGTGAATTCTGATGATTTTTATCACGATTATGCCTGATTGGGGCGGGGGTTAGGCTTGGGAACGCGATTTGAATAGTAGTGGAGTCGGGCCCAATATTGCGATCGACACATGGTGGAGTGGGCCTGTTGATATGCCTGAAAAATTGATAACTGATTTTTGCGTTTGGCAACGAAAATTCGAGGTACAGAATCTTCCTGAATTTGATCTAGACTTTTGTAATTTCAATAAACAAGGACTTGATTTGAACTTGGAGATAAGTACGCCAGTGAAGAAGGTTGGAATCCTGAGAATTCTGTTTGGCTATATGAGATTATGCCAGATGCTGCGATAAGAGCAATCGCAATGGTTGACGAGATGAGAG
This sequence comes from Maridesulfovibrio ferrireducens, assembly GCF_016342405.1. NCBI lineage: Bacteria > Pseudomonadati > Thermodesulfobacteriota > Desulfovibrionia > Desulfovibrionales > Desulfovibrionaceae > Maridesulfovibrio > Maridesulfovibrio ferrireducens. The sequence continues at coordinate 22,729 of NZ_JAEINN010000025.1, forward strand.
CATTGTGACCTTCCATGTTTGATTGGTTTTAAGTGGATTATTATTTAACTGCAGGCAAGTTCTGATCTAAGAATGGGGTAAGGAGTAGTGTGTACCCTAATTATATTTAACTGGGCCAGTTGAATAAAACTGCAACTTTTAGTCGCTCTTGGTATTTCCTTTCAGGAAAGCCAGTAGTCAATTTTTGATTATGCAGAAATAATTTAAGTTTTCTTTGTATTTTGTTCAAATGGTTATGTTGCAAATGTAGGGATGAATAGCGGTGGGTATTTGGCATATCTTTTGCAAATGCTTTGTAGCTTTGTCAAAATTGCCGTATAAGAAGAGTGTCCGAATGTAACAAGAAACCAAAGGCTATTGTGCGATGCACCTAAAGTACGTAAGAAATATCCGTATTTGAAGACAAATAGCAGCAAATGACGTGCTGAAGCAGAGCTTGTGTTTTTTAAAAAAAGTTGATTAACCATTTGTATTATAGACAATTTATTTTTTATTGATGGGGTGTTTTTTAGCGCATTCCAAAGTAACTAGGAGAGGCTCACAGTATGAAAAAAGTACTTATACTTGGCGGAGACGGTTTTTGCGGATGGCCTTCCGCTTTACACCTTTCAAAAAACGGCTATGATGTTGCTATCGTAGATAACCTTGTGCGCAGGAAGACAGACATTGAGCTTGAATGTGGTTCTCTAACGCCCATTCAGTCTATGAGCAGACGTCTTTCCAAATGGCAAGAGCTTACGGGACAAAAAATAGCCTTCCATTATTTTGACGTGGCAGAAAACTACCATCGGTTGCTTACTCTTATTGCAGAGTATAAGCCAGATTCTATTGTGCATTTTGCCGAACAGCGAGCAGCTCCCTATTCTATGAAAAGCTCTTGGCATAAACGGTATACGGTCAGCAACAATCTAAACGCCACCAATAACTTACTTGCTGCTGTTGTAGAAAGTGGAGTAAACTCTCATATTGTCCACCTTGGGACTACGGGCGTGTATGGCTATGGTACAGTACAACAAGTTATCCCGGAAGGATATCTTTCTGTGTACACAAAAGGACAAAATGGCGATTTAGAAGAACATGAAATACTCTATCCTGCGGCTCCAGGATCAATCTACCACATGACCAAAACACAAGATGCTCTGTGTTTCTACTATTACAATAAAAATGACAAAATACGCATAACGGATCTTCATCAGGGAGTTGTATGGGGAACCGAAACCGAAGAAACCCGTATGGACGAAGCTCTTATAAACCGCTTTGACTATGATGGAGATTACGGCACAGTTCTTAATCGATTTCTCATGCAAGCGGCCATCGGGCATCCACTAACAGTGTACGGGACAGGCGGACAAACCCGTGCATTTATCCATATTCAAAACACAGTGCAGTGTGTCAAACTAGCTATTGAATCTCCTCCAAAACATGGAGATAAAGTGCAAATATTCAATCAAGTAACCGAAACACACAAGGTTCGTGAATTGGCACAACTTGTTGCAAACAAGTCAGGAGCAGAAATCCGTTTCTTCGACAACCCAAGAACGGAAGACGCTGAAAATGAACTTATCGTGCGCAACGATAAATTCCTTTCCCTTGGTCTAAATCCCATACATTTAAAAGACGGTCTTCTGGCAGAAGTAACTAACATTGCTAAAAAGTATCAGCACCGTTGTGATACAAAAAGCATTATCTGCACATCAGTATGGGATGCAAAAAAAGCTGTTGACTACACAGGTAAAAAAACAGCTGAGGGCTTACAACAGACATATCAGGATTCCCCTACGGGAGATTTTACTGAAATGGCGTAAATAAAACATTAAAAAAAGCCCTGCAACAGACAACGCAATGGTTTGTGCTAAACAAACTTATAGCTTTCAGGAAAAACAATGCCCCCTTCAATATCAGTCATAATGCCCGTCTATAATGGAGAAGAGTTCCTCGCGGAATCAATAAACTCAATTCTTGCGCAGACGTACTCAGATTTTGAGTTCATCATTGTTGACGATGCATCTACAGACAGTACTCCGCAGATTTTAGAGGAGTACACAAGACGGGACTCCCGTATTCGCATTATTACCAATGCAACAAATAAAAGAGTTGCAAACAGTATGAATGATGCGCATGGAGAAGCGCTGGGGAAGTACATTGCACGCATGGATTCTGATGATATTGCGTTCCCTGAGCGATTTGCAAAACAAGTTGCCTTTCTGGAAGATAATCCGGATATTGATGTATGCGGTACTCAAGCAATATACCACGAAACAGGTAGACTCTTTTCATTGCCAACAACTCATCAGGAGTTGAGATGGACTCTTCTGACAATTCCACCTTTAGCGAATCCAACTTCTATGGTGAAACGTAGTCTAATCTTGAAAAGTGAAGGGTTTGATCCTAGCTTTCTTCCTTCTGCAGATTATGAATTTTGGTTGCGTTTATTTTATAAACACAACGCAAAATTTGCGAATCTTTCTGAACCACTACTTCGTTATCGAGCGCATCCAACAAAAGACCGGAAGGAATACAAGTCAAAGCAAGTTGTACAGCGCGATATCATACGCATGAAGCACCTTGCGTACGTGGATGATATTTTTGACACAAATTTTGTGCAAGAAGGCTTTCCCGGCATCACAAATTTTGATCCTACAGATATAAATGTTGTTTTAAAATGCAGTAAAAATTTTAAAAAACTCCTAATAAAGAATGAACGCTTACATTTTTTCCCTCAAGATGTTCTACGGGCCGTACTTTTGCAAATAATGGCCCTGATAAAAAAAGTTAATTAATACAGATTTTAAATAGAAATAATGGTCATGCTCAAAAAATGCCTTCGCTCAGAGGTATACATACGGAGAAAAAATAAATGGATAAAAAATCAAATATAAATGCAGCACCTCTCGTCTCTGTTCTGTTGCCTTGCTATAATCGTCCTGCAGGCCTCGATGATGCTTTGCATGATTTCACCAGTCAGACTTACACAAATGTGGAAATTATTGTTTCGGATAATTGCTCTCCGCAAAAAGAGGCTATGCAAAGAGTCATGGCTAAATATGCAGATGATCCTCGCATCCGCTATACTCTTCAAAAAGAAAATATTGGCATGTTGCGTAATTCTTTGGATGTACTCCAAAAAGCTAAAGGAGAATATATTATTTTTGCCAGTGATGATGATCGTTGGGATAAAGATTTTGTTTTTGAATTATTTACTTTGCTTAAAAAGAACCCGGATGCTTCTTGTGCTTTTTGTGATTACGATGTCATTAGTCCCGAAGGTCATAAGCGCACAGACTATCCTGAGGCTTACCCTTTTCTTAAAGAATTTGATGACCCCGACAGGATTAGCCGATTGAAAAAGTTTATTCTTGCCAAAGAGGGATACAGTAATAAGTCTTGCCCTATACGAGCCCTTATCAAGACAGAAATAGTTCAAGGGTACTATCGGAAGATGAATGACTTCGGCTTATTTGAGAATTGGGGAGATATGCTTGTGGTCTTTGCCTTTCTCATGGAAGGGAGGCTTGTTACTAGCCCAAGAGTATTGCATAAATTTACTGTGGGAAATAGCAAAGACTATTTTCGTACACCGCCAAATGCATTCTACTATCTTGAAGGATATTTAAAGCTTATGCATAGCAGATTGCCACCGCATGAAGTAGAGATACTTAGCGAATATGTAGGCATGAAACTTCGCCAAACTGACTGTCCTTTGGGAGGTAAAGAGCTTGTCTCCACACTGAAATCCATTAGTTCGATTTTACAAATATCAGACTCAATAATTGATATGCAAGATATAGAAAATCTTAATCATTATTTGCAAACAAATGAGAACTGTGCTGCACTGAGAGTTATAACTAAAATTTTCAGAAAGTTTACCCCGGCAGTCATAATGCAGTTGCTAGAGGCTCAGCAAAATAATGCGCGGGCATCATGATTTTCTATTCAGGTGCTGAGGGATACTTTCCTAAATAATTTCAAGCATGAAGGATCGCAACATGTATAACGCAGTATTTAAAAATGTATTTTTTGAAATATCAGGAGCATGCAACGCAAAATGCCCATGGTGTCAAACCGGCATAAAAGCTAGAAACGGCTTGCGGGAAAAAGCTCATTTTGTCGACCTGGAAGATTTCAGAAAGGTGATCCGTAAAATGCGAATCAAAAAACTGATCTCGCCGAAAACTCAGATAGCTCTTTACAATTGGTTTGAACCTTTCTTGCATCCGCAATTTAAAGAAATAATTGCTGATCTGCATCGTATTGAACAACCATTCAGCCTCAGCACGAATGCTTCAAAATTAATACTGTTTTCTGATAATGAATTGACACATTGCACTCAGCTTAGAATTTCTCTGCCTGGTTTTTCCCAGGCTTCCTACGATAGAGTGCATGGGTTTACCTTTGAACGAATCCTTGAAAATATAGTAAAAATGGTGAAAAATTTTCGCGAAAACGGTTTTAAAGGCTCTGTTGTTCTGGCATTTCTTGTATACCAATTTAATATTGGAGAAATAGCTGCTTGTCATGCCTTTGCCAAGCAGCTTGGCGTAAGAATGACCACTGGAGTCGCAGCATTTAATGGGTTTTCCATGATGCAATCATATTTAAAAAACACCATGCCTTATTCCCAATTAAAAGAAGCTTCTAAAGATCTTTTTCTTTATTACATTGACGATACTATCGCCAATTGCCCCCCTGACTGGGAATGTCCACAGCATGAATTTCTAGTAATAGATGAGCATTGTAATGCCGCTATTTGTTGCGGGCCGGACAAAGACCATTCAGAATATCTTGTTGGTAATATGTTGGAACTCTCTACCGATGAAATTGTGAAAAGGAAAAAGGCTAAAAAAAAATCTCCTACTTGCAAAGAATGCATGGCACTCGGCATGCCTTTTTTGGGAAGCAATCTACCTCATATTTAATGCGATAATGTCGCTACGAATACCTCTTGTAGAAAGGAATATTATATATGCGCATACTCGTCACAGGAGCCACAGGATTCATCGGTAGCTATGTTGTTAATGAACTGATTGAGCAAGGGTATGAAGTTACCGCAACAACTCGTAATGTTATAAAAAATTGTCATAAAAGCTGGTTTTCTGCTGTAGATTGCAAAGAGCTTGATCTAGCCCATATTCCTGATGATATTTTTAGCTATCTTAATAGACCTGAACGGATCATTCATCTGGCGTGGGGAGGGCTGTCAAACTATAACGATACCGTCCACACAAAGCGAAACTATCTGGAAAGTATTACCTTCTTAAAAAAAATGATTGAGCAGGGAGCAAGACATTTGCTTGTATCTGGAACCTGCTTTGAATACGGTCTGACAGCATTGTCCCAACACTCTCCTCTACAACTCATGCCAGTTCTGCATCGACATGTTTGGACATTGCCCAACCTCTTTTGACAATACAAAAGCAATAACAGGGTCACAGTTTCAGCAAAAATAAATAATTATTTCAGCAGAACAACATTTGATTCAAAAGAAGATCTAACGACTGATATTTGCGTCAGCAAATCAATAAAAATGGGCCTTATTTTAAGAAATATATAGCGGGCCTCAGGCCAGAGCATTTTATCTCCCCCCCATGTAAAAACTGAGAATGGATGTATAGCCCTACCTAGGCCTTTTATAAAAGAGGGACGATCTCGGGATTTGTTTTTTTTAAGTTCATGATTATGGGTGTTAACGAAGCGAAGTAAGCTTTAACAGAATGTTTATTGGTCTTTTTTGGGTATGTATCTTGCTTGAGAAGTTGAGTGTGTCAAAATCACCATGTGCAAAAATCTTTTTAATACAATAGTCGTATAAGGTTATTACAAAAGACTCTGAAAAAAAACGTAGTAAAGTTCACTCACATTAGAAGGCAAAAAGCAAAAGATACAGAACAGAATTATATATGTAACCGTCCAGACGGCTGCATCTTCCATTAATTTTCTCATATGACATACTTCCTCCCATTCAAGGAGGATGAATAT